>NZ_VOXR01000001.1:0-191852 GCF_013420645.1 Acinetobacter sp. C15 | reverse complement strand
GTTTGCCTTGAGGTTCTGCATACCATTGTGTTTTTGGATCGAACCAAATGGCAATATTCCCACGATTAATGAGAGCTCGGTTATATGCGGGCCAATTGGTTGTGCGGTAGATTTTGTGTGTAGGCTTATTCATTTGGAAATTATATTGCCGAAGAAGTCCTTAAGAACAGCTTTGTGCAACAAAGCCTTGTCGAAGAAAAAAATGCAGTGGGCTATTTGACCTTTAACCGTCCGAAGCAGCTCAACAGTTTTAATGAAACCATGCATCAGGAAGTGTCCAAGGTTATAAAGGCCTGGGCCAAAGACAGCAAGATTCGCGCGGTGGTCATTTCTGCCGAAGGTCGTGGTTTCTGTGCCGGACAGGATTTGAATGACCGCGTGGTCGATCCGAATGCCGATGCACCAGATTTAGGCCTGTCAATTGAAAAATATTACAACCCTTTAATCAAGCTGATTACCGATATGCCCAAACCGGTGCTGTGCGCAGTCAATGGGGTTGCGGCCGGTGCTGGTGCCAATATTGCTTTGGCCTGTGACATTGTACTGGCGGCAAAATCGGCGTCTTTTATTCAGGCTTTCTGCCGTTTAGGTCTGGTTCCGGATTCTGGCGGCACCTGGTTCCTGCCGCGTCTGGTTGGCCGTGCCCAAGCCATGGGGCTGGCCATGCTGGGTGATAAAGTCAGCGCAGAACAGGCGCTGCAACTGGGCATGATCTGGCAGGTGGTAGAAGATGATCAGCTGAAAGCCGAAGCCGAGAAAATGGCCGAGCATTTAGCCAAACAGCCGACCTATGGCCTGTCCTTAATTAAAAAAGCCATTCATGCTGCAGCCGACAATAATCTGGATGAACAGCTCATTCTGGAACGTGACCTGCAGCGTCTGGCCGGCCGTTCAAGTGATTATAAAGAAGGCGTCCAAGCCTTTATGCAAAAACGCACACCGCAATATACAGGATGCTAATCATGGAACAACTTTGTTTACAGCAGGCCCGTGTCGCGGTGATTGGCGCCGGCACCATGGGCATTGGTATTGCACAATTGGCGGCGATGCATGGCCATCCAACCCAGCTGTTTGATGTGGATGTGCAAAAATCTGAGGCTGCTTTGGCGCAATTGAAAACACAGCTGGAAAAACGTGTTACGGCCGGGAAAATGACAGCGCAGCTGTTACAGCAAACGCTGGCCAATTTAACAATTGCCAGCGATCTTCAGGCACTGGCGAATGCACAACTGGTGGTCGAAGCCATTGTGGAAAAGAAAGAGGTCAAACAAGCGCTGTTTCAGCAACTGGCGGCACTGTGTCCAGCGGAAACTATTTTTGCCTCCAACACCTCATCCATTTCTATTACTGCCATTGCCGCGACAATTCCACAGCCTGAGCGTGAGGTCGGACTGCACTTTTTTAATCCGGCACCGGTAATGAAACTGGTAGAAATTATTCGTGGTCTGAAAACCTCAGCCCAGATTGCACAGGCATTGTTCAGCCTGATGCAAAGTTGGAACAAAGTACCAGTGACGGCCAAATCAACTCCGGGTTTCATTGTCAACCGGGTGGCGCGTCCTTATTATGCCGAAGCTTTTCGTGCCTTGCAGGAAAATGTCACCACGCCTGAACAATTGGATTTTATCATGCGTGAATGTGGCCGCTTTGCTATGGGGCCGTGTGAACTGACCGACTTAATCGGGCAGGATATCAATTTTTCCGTGACCCAAAGCGTCTATCAGGAATTCTTTTATGAGCCGCGCTATCGACCATCCTTAATCCAGAAAGAACTGGTGGATGCCGGCTGTTTTGGCCGTAAAAGCGGGCAGGGTTTTTATGATTATCGTCAGGCTGAACGTTCACCGGCCTATCGTTTGCCGGCCATGCCGAGCGTTGCACCGGGTGAACTTGAGCTTGAAGTCAATGGAAGCTGGTCACATTCTAGCGGCTTGATCTCGCGGATTCAGGCAGCCTCACAGCTGAAAGTGCAGCGTCAGCCACAGGCAGATGAAGAAATTGTACTAGGTGATGTACGCCTGCGTTTAAGCCGCGGTGAATCGGTCGAGCTGGACTATAGCAAGGACAAAGTGGTGCTGATGGACTGGCATGCTGACTGGAATGTGGCACAGGCGTTACCAATCGTGGCATCACCGGCCTGTAACGCAGCCGATATCGCCAAAGTCGAGCAGTTTTTTGCCGCGATTGATCTGATACCAATCTGGAATAAAGATCATGCAGGTCTGTATGTGCTGCGTACCATTTCCATGCTGGTGAATGAAGCCAGTGAAGCAGTGCTGCATGCGATAGCAACCGAACAAGATATTGATTCAGCAATGAAATATGGTGTGAATTATCCGCAAGGTCCATTCCAGTGGGCAGAAAAAATTGGATATAACACTATTTTACAAATTTTGAAAAATATGTATCGTATTTATGCTGAAGAACGCTACCGTTGTAGTATATATTTAAGCAAGAAGGCTGCACAGGAACGTACGCAGTCAGAGCAAGAATTAGAATTTCGCCAAGCAGGCTAAGGAAACCACAGGACATGGAACAGGTATTTATTTGCGATGGAATTCGCACCCCAATTGGCCGTTATGCCGGTGCGCTCAGCAGCATCCGTGCAGATGACCTGGCTGCCTTGCCAATACAGTATTTAAAAGCCCAGCATCCTGAACTGCCTTGGCAGGAACTGGATGAGGTGATTTTAGGCTGTGCCAATCAGGCTGGTGAAGATAACCGTAATGTGGCGCGTATGGCTGCCTTGCTGGCCGGCATGCCGGACAATGTCGCGGGCATCACCCTAAACCGTCTTTGTGCCTCAGGTTTAGATGCGGTTGCCACAGGCGCGCGTATGATCAAGGCCGGTGAAGCGCGGTTTGTACTGGCCGGTGGGGTTGAGTCCATGAGCCGTGCACCTTTTGTCCAGTCCAAACCGGAAACCGCTTTTAGCCGCACCCCGGAAATTTTTGATACCACCATCGGCTGGCGCTTTATTAACCCGAAATTTAAAGCGCAGTTTGGCGTCGACAGCATGCCGGAAACCGCCGAAAACGTTGCAGAAAAATACCAGATTCATCGTGCCGATCAGGACCTGTTTGCCTATCGTAGCCAGCAGAAAACCGCAGTGGCCCAGCAAAACGGAATTCTGGCCGAAGAAATTATGCCGGTTGAAATTAAAGACCGTAAGAAAAACAGCATCATCTTCCAGACCGATGAACATCCACGTGCTGACACCACGCTGGAGGCTTTAGGCAGCTTGAAAACCCCGTTTTGTAAAGAAGGCGGTTCAGTCACCGCTGGTAATGCTTCCGGGGTGAATGATGGCGCTGCCTGTGTCATGCTGGCCAATCAAGCTTTTGTGAATCAACATCAGCTGAAACCCTTAGCCAAAGTCGTAGCTTCGGCCAGTGCCGGTGTTGAAGCCAGATATATGGGCATCGGGCCGGTGCCGGCGGTACGTAAAGTGCTGGTCCTGACCGGGCTGACCCTGGATCAGATGGATGTGATTGAGCTGAACGAGGCCTTTGCCGCACAGGCACTGGCGGTGACCCGTGAACTGGGCTTGCAGGATGATGATGCCCGGGTCAATCCAAATGGTGGCGCGATTGCCTTGGGACATCCACTCGGGATGAGTGGGACGCGTCTGGTGATTACCGCCATGAAAGAATTAAAACGTCGTCAAGGGAAATATGCACTGTGCACCATGTGTGTCGGTGTGGGCCAAGGCGTGGCCATGATTATCGAAAATGTGGATGAGGACACATCCAAGTAAAAAATACAGCACTCAATCAGGATGATTGAAAAGGAGTAATAAGATGAATAACAATGCAATGGAAAAAATCGAAACTGTTTCAATCGATGAATTACGTAGCATCCAGCTGCAGCGCATGAAAAAAACGCTGCAGCATGCCTACCAGAACAGCCCGGTGTATCAAAAGAAGTTTGATGAAGCAGGGGTCCATCCTGATGATTTCAACACTTTGGAAGATCTGGCCAAATTCCCGTTTACCACCAAACAAGATTTACGTGACAACTATCCGTTTGGCATGTTTGCCGTGCCACAGGAACAGATTGTGCGTGTGCATGCCTCATCTGGCACCACCGGCCAGCCGACCGTGGTTGGGTATACCCAGCAGGATATTCAGACCTGGTCAGATGTGGTGGCGCGTTCCTTACGTGCAGCCGGTTTAAGCGCCAAAGATACCATTCAGGTGTCCTATGGTTATGGTCTGTTTACTGGCGGTTTGGGTGCGCATTATGGCGTAGAGCGCTTAGGTGCCACGGTTATTCCAATGTCGGGCGGCCAAACCGAGCGTCAGGCACAGCTGATTCATGACTTTAAGCCCACCGCTTTAATGGTTACGCCATCTTACTGCCTGAATATTATTGAAGCGCTGGAAAAGAAATTTGGCACAGCCAAAGACTGTTCTATCCGTACCGGTATTTTTGGTGCTGAGCCGTGGACCAATGAAATGCGCAAGGAAATTGAAGAGCGCTTGGGCATTGATGCACTGGATATTTATGGCCTGTCCGAAGCAATGGGACCGGGTGTGGCAATGGAATGTCTGGAAAGCAAAGACGGCCCAACCATCTGGGAAGATCATTTCTATCCAGAAATTATCAATCCGGAAACCGGTGAAGTCCTGCCAGATGGTGAGCTGGGCGAGCTGGTCTTTACCACCATCACCAAAGAAGGCATGCCGGTGATCCGTTACCGTACCCGTGACCTGACCCGTCTGTTACCTGGCACGGCACGCACCATGCGTCGTATGGACAAAATCGTTGGACGCAGCGATGATATGATGATTATCCGCGGTGTGAACGTGTTCCCGTCACAAATTGAAGAGCAGATTTTACATATTCCGCAGCTGATTCCGAATTATCAGATTCATATTTGTAAACAGGGACACCTCGACACATTGCATATTCAGGCAGAAATGCGTAAAGATACCAATGATGTTATGGCGCACCAGTTGGCCGGGCAGTTAAAAGCCCAGATTAAAACCATGGTGGGCATTAGCGTGACGGTGGATGTGTTGCCGGAAGGTAGTCTGCCACGCTCAGAAGGTAAGGCGCAGCGGGTATTTGATATCCGAAAGTCTGCATAGGTTCAGTGGGCGATTGACTGCGGTCAATTGCCCTCACAAACAGGGTGTGAATACATCGCAATGAATCCAAAACTAAAACAAAGTATTGATGATTTTATTCAGCATGAAGCCTTAAGTGGCACATCGCTGATTATGACCGTATTTGGTGACTGTATTTTTCATCGCGGTGGGATTATCAGTCTGGCCAGCCTGATCCAGCTGATGGATGTGTTTGGCCTGAATGAACGTTCGGTACGTACCGCCGTATTTCGTCTGGTACAAAACGGCTGGTTGGTATCGGAAAAAATTGGCCGCACCAGTTATTACCGTATTACCGAAAACAGCCGTCAGCGTTTTATTATGGCGGACCAGAAAATTTACAGCTTCCAGCACAAGGAATGGGATCAGAAATGGGATCTGGTACTGCTCAGTTCGGTCGAGCTGGAAAATAAAGCCATTTTAAAGAAAGAACTGGAATGGCTCGGTTTTGCCAATATTGCCACCAACGTGATGGCTTATCCGGGTTGTGATCATCTGAAACTGCAAAATCTGCTACTGAATCTGCAAATGACCGATCAGGTGGTGATTTTTAAGGCTGAAACCTTGCAGTTATGGCAGGAGTCGTATCCAACCATTAAACGCATGGTGGCAACCAACTGGCCGGTGCCTGAACTGCATCAGCGTTATGAAAAATTCATGGGTGATTTCCGTGAATTTCTGAATCTGGTTGATGCCGAAGATGAACTGGACCCGGTACAGGCCTTCCAGATCCGGATTTTGCTGATTCATCAGTATCGCCGGATTTTGCTGAAAGATCCGAACCTGCCGTTTGAGCTGCTGCCATCGGACTGGTTATCGCTGAATGCACGCAACTTAAGTAGCAACCTGTATCAGCGTGTGGTCAGTGCCGGAGAAGAATTCTTTATGGAACTGGCGCGCACGTCGGAAGGTTCAATGCCACCGGCGCATCCGCAATTCTTGAAGCGTTTTGGCGGTATTAAAATAGAAGAACCCAGCTCATTGGTTTGAGCTTATTCATAGAGCTTCCTTGCCTCGTGGTGGGGAAGCATCTACTCCGCTTATTTTAAAGGAATAAAATATGCCGTGTTACTCCATTGATGGTGTGATTCCTGTGGTGCATCCGCAGGCTTATGTGCATCCAACTGCTGTACTTATTGGTGATGTGATTATTGAAGCCGGGGCTTATATTGGCCCATTTGCTGCCTTACGTGCCGACTTTGGCCGAATCCATATTCAGCAGAATGCCAATGTGCAGGATTCCTGTACCGTGCATGGTTTTCCAGACAGCGTGACGCTGGTAGAAGAATATGGCCATATCGGACATGGGGCAATTTTGCATGGCTGCATCATTCGTAAAAACGTACTGGTTGGCATGAATAGCGTGATTTTGGATGAAGCGGAAATTGGTGAAAATACCATTATTGGCGCCAACAGTACCGTGAAAGCCAAAGCCCAGATTCCGGCCAATGTCCTGGCACTCGGCAGTCCGGCTAAGGTGGTGCGGCCACTGGAAGACAAAGAAATTGCCTGGAAACGTCATGGCACCCAGCAATATATTGAACTGACTGCACGCTGTCTGCAGAGCATGGACGAGGTTGAGCCATTGCCTGAACAAACTGCCTCACGCCGTACCTATCGCGATTTTTCCGCCGAGCATGTGATTAAAAAACAGGCTTAAGTGAATATAAAAACCTGTGATCTTTAGGTATATCGCATTGTTGATCCCATAAAAAAGCGCTGAATCTATCAGCGCTTTTTCTATCTTATCTCTACATAGACCAATATTTACACGGGCGCTTCCATCAGCACCTGACCATATTGTTCGCGTAAATCTTTTTTCAGCATTTTGCCGGTCCCACTGAGTGGAATACTGTCAACAAAAATAACCTTATCGGGAATCTGCCATTTGGCCACCTTATCGGCATAATAATCCAGTAGTTCGCTTTCGGTAATCTGGCTGTCCGGCACTTTCATGGCAATCACTACCGGACGTTCATCCCATTTTGGATGGCTGGCGGCAATCACTGCGGCCATGGCAATTTCCGGATGGCACATGGCCAGATTTTCCAGTTCTACCGATGAAATCCATTCACCACCCGATTTAATCAGGTCTTTAGAACGGTCACTAATGTGCAGGAAACCATCACTGTTCAGACTGGCAATATCGCCGGTATCGAACCAGCCATCACTGGTCAGGGCAGATTCCTCTTTGCCAAAGTAACGCTCAATAATCCAGTGGCCTTTAATCTGTAAATTGCCGGTGGTCTGGCCATCACGTGGTAGCAAGTCGGTGCCTTTTTCTGCCGAAGCCAGACGTAAATCCACCCCAAATGGCGGACGACCTTGAGACAGGCGTAGCTGGGTTTTCTCCTCCGGACTGAGCAGTTCATGCTTGGCTTTGAGCTGGTTGGCAGAACCCAGCGGACTGGTTTCAGTCATGCCCCAGGCATGAATGGTGTCGCAGTTATACTGCTCTTTAAAGGTTTTCAGCATCGCTGGCGGGCAGGCTGAACCACCAACCACATTGCGGTTCATGCTTTCCAGTGTGCTGCCAGACTGTTTGGCTGCGGCCAGTAAACCTTGCCAGATGGTTGGTACCCCCAAGGCCACGGTGACTTTATAATTATCAATTAGCTGTACCAGACTGGCACCGTCCAGCCCTGGTCCCGGCAACACCAGGGTTGAGCCAACCATCGCCGCAGCATAAGGCGTGCCCCAGGCATTGACATGGAACATTGGAACCACGGGCAGTATTACATCTTTGGCCGATAAATTCAGGGAGTCGGGCAGGCTGATGCCATAACTGTGCAATAAGGTCGAACGGTGGCTGTAGAGCACGCCTTTTGGATTACCAGTGGTGCCTGAGGTGTAGCACAGGGAACTGGCCATATTCTCATCCAGTTCTGGCCAGTCAAATGTCTTGGACTGGGCGGCAATCAAATCATCATAAAACTGAACTTCAGGCAATTTTTCCCGGACCGCATCATCCGGTGCATCCAGACAGATAAAATGCTCCACCTGCAGCAAATGCTGTTTTACCCCGACAATTAGCGGCAGGAAGGTTTTATCAAAAATTACCACCCGGTCCTGGGCATCATTAATAATAAAAATCAGCTGTTCAGGAAACAGACGCGGGTTAATGGTATGGCAGACCAGACCACTCCCGGAAATTGCATACCAGCTTTCCAGGTGACGATGATTGTTCCAGGCAATGGTCGCCACACGGTCACTCTGCTCTAGGCCCAAGGCCTGCAGTGCATTGGCAAAGCGTTTGGCATTCTCTGCCACAGCGGCCCAGTCGGTGCTGCTCATACTGCCATCGGTATTTTTTGAAATGATGGGTGTATCGCCATGATAGCGTGCTGCATGTTCAATCAGCGAGCTAATCAATAACGGTTGATACATCATACGTCCAAGCATGTTGATATCCTTATTCCATTTTTTGTTGTTTAAATAATGTCTTGTTTCTTGATTACTTTTCCGAGGCATCATTGCCGAAAAAGGCTGTTTTTTCATCCTAAACACTTGCGTGATGAAATCAAGAGGGGATTACAAAAAATCTGTTTTGTGCAGAATTAAACCGAAAAATGCGCTAGCTATTTGAATATAGAGTAAAAGCTTCAATAAGTATGATGAATGACGTTCAAAAGAAGTCCTTGAAATAACACTTGATCTTTTTAAAAAATGTGTTAAAAAATGAGTATAACCAATTTTGGTTATGCTTGTTTCAGGATGAAATAAGCGGCAAGAAGCTGAATGAAAAAATAATCAAAAATAGGAGTGTTAGGATGCTTCAATTATTAAAAAACTTTTTCTGCTTACATATTTATGAATATGAGCAAATGGAGGAAATTGGTGCGCATATTGAGTGTCGTAAGTGTGGGGCCAATAAATCATAGAGGGGATCAAACCGGATTCGAAAAAGAAGTGGGCTAGACTCACTTCTTTTTGTTTATAGATTGCATTAACATCCGCGCAGGCTCATCTCAGCCTTTAAATATCTAAATCTCATTGCAAGCTGCTTTATTTACTGCCATTTCAGGCTAAAATCCTGTCATCTCTCTATAACTGAATGCACATGGCCAAAGATTTTAATGCCCCGACCTATATTGTAGATGATCAGCTCAGCGATACCTTGGCCTGGCTGTGTCAGCATCAGGACTGTTTTGATGCCTTTCATTTTGATGTCATCAAGCAGGAACTCACGGTTTATCATGCCAATGGTGCCGATCTGATTAAACCGGGTATGTATCTGAATGCCAATTATGGTCTGTTAATTACCTCATAAAAAAGCCCATCCAGAAGATGGGCTTTTTCGTGTGATGCGGATTAAACCGCCATCGCATCTACCGACAGTTCCTGAACGGTCGGTTTGGCTTTTTCCGCCACCAGTCCCAGTTTCTGGAACAGTTGACGGTCTTTACCTTCACCGGCATTTGGGGTGGTTAGCAGCTTTTCACCCGAGAACAGTGAGTTGGCACCGGCCATAAAAGCCAGGGCCTGATCTGAATCAGATAAAGATTCACGACCGGCAGACAGGCGGATATAACTGGTTGGCATGATAATGCGTGCCACGGCAATGGTACGAATCCATTCGGTGACATCCAGTTTTTCTACATCGGCCAGTGGCGTCCCTTCAATTGGGACCAGCATGTTAATCGGTACAGATTCCGGATGAATCGGCAAGGTGGCCAGTTCATGTAACAGGCCAATACGGTCCTGAGTATCTTCACCTAGACCGACAATGCCGCCGCTACAGACTTTCATGCCGGCATTACGTACATGCTCTAGGGTATTTAAACGGTCATCGAAGCTACGGGTACTAATAATATTGGCATAGTATTCGCGCGAAGTATCGAGGTTATGGTTGTAATAATCCAGGCCGGCATCTTTCAGGCGTTCTGCCTGAGACTGGTTCAGCATACCCAGCGTCATACAGGTTTCCAGACCCAGCGCTTTTACTTCACGCACCATTTCCAGCACATAAGGCATATCGCGTTCATGCGGATTGCGCCACGCTGCGCCCATACAAAAACGTGAAGAACCTGATTCCAGCGCTTCCTTGGCTTCCTGAATCACTTTTTCAACGGCAATACGTTTTTCAGCTTCCAGCTGTGAATCATAATGAGCCGATTGAGAGCAGTATTTGCAGTCTTCCGGGCATTTACCGGTTTTAATCGAGAGTAAGGTACTCACCTGAATGGTATTGGCAGCAAAATGCTCACGATGTACACGCTGCGCCTCAAAAACCAAATCTAAAAACGGTTGCTGATAAAGTGCCTCAATTTCTTCACGAGACCAATCATTACGTACCGGACGCATACTGCTCATAAGTCTGTCCCTAATTATCCATATTTTGCATACTACATATTAAGCAAAAGCGGCAGGCGCTTCATTAGCAAAATATGACGTAATCCAAAAACAAAGTCCACCTGAAGTGGACTTTGTTGAGTGAGGGAACATGAACTTCAGCATTATTCACGATGATTGCCGTGCATGTTCTGGTTTTGCAGATCGGCACGGTGCTGTTTATTCAGCATCCGGTCATCCTGTTCATGCTGGTTGTTTTTAGGGCTATCAATAGGCCCTTGGGGTTGCTGCTGTTGCTGTTTTAAATGTTCAGTTTGTTGTTCAAGTTGCTGCTTTTGCTGTTTTTTCTGCTGCTGTTGGTTTTTATGATGCGTTTGCATGATAAATTCCTCCTGATGACAACATCTTTTCTGTTGGATTCCTCTATTGAGCCACAATTCAGTATCACGCGCTGTAGGGCTTGTGTGGGGATCTGTGAGCTCAGGTAAAGAAATGAAAAATTATGCAGATTTGGTCAACTGCTCCTGAATGGCCCAGTCAATATGCACATTCACCACCTCATCATGCAGCGTTTTGGCCTGTTGTAGCTGGGCAATAATATCTGCGGAATAAGGTGCATTGCCCAGACCAATCGCAATATTGCGTTTAAAACTCTGATAACCGGTCCGTCTGAGCGGACTGCCTTCGGTGCAGGCCAAAAAGGTGGCTTCATCCCATTGCCAGAGCTCCAGCAGGCTCATCCGGTCCAGCCCATGACGCGGGGAAAAATCATCCAGCGGGGTGAGCTGGGCAAAATTGTTCCAGGGACAGATTAACTGGCAGTCATCACAGCCAAAGACCCGGTTGCCAATCGGCCGGCGCAAATCTTCAGGAATAATGCCTTTGTATTCAATGGTTAAATAGGCAATACATTTGCCAGCATCCAGCACATAGGGCTCGACAATGGCTTTGGTTGGGCAGATGTCGATACAGGCACTACAGGAACCGCAGTGCGCCGTGGCCGGTTCATCAAACGGTAACTCAAGCGAACTAAACAGTTCTCCTAATACAAAGAACGAACCGGATTTTTTATGAATCAGCAGGGTATGTTTACCGGTCCAGCCCATGCCGGCACTTTCGGCCAGCGATTTTTCAAAGATGGGGGCTGAATCGGCAAAAGGGCGCGATTCAAAATCACCAACTTTGTCCCGAATCAGGCTGGCCAGAGTTTTAAGACGACCGCGCATGACTTTATGATAATCGCGGCCGCGGGCATAACGCGCAATAATGGCGCTATTGGGTGCATCTGGCACGCGTCGTGGTGTAGGCCGATCGACCAGATAATTCATGCGCACACAAATAATGCTTTTGGTGCCCGGCACCAGTAAGGCCGGGTTGGCACGTTTCTCCAGATTTTCGCCCAGAAAATGCATATCTGCCTGATAACCTTGCGCTAAATAGGCTTCCAAACGGGGTAATTCTGCTTGAGCATCGGGCCGGGCAATGACACAATCAGCAAAGCCCAGTGCTAAAGCCTGCGCTTTAATCCATGCTTTTAACTGGACGGGATCAAGTTGACTGACCGGAATATTCTGCATGGCAGGCGATGAGTTCATAATGACAAAACAAGGGAAAAACAATGCATCCACAAGTTTATCATAGCCGTGATATTCAAGCATGGGAGCAGCGCTGGTTTGCTCGGCAAAACTCGTCTTATGGTCTGATGCAGCAGGTGGCCTGGTCAATTGCCCAGCGTATCATTCCCGTTTTACAGCAACATAAATATCAGACAGTGGCGGTTTGCTGCGGGCAGGGCAATAATGCCGGGGATGGCTATCTGCTGGCCAAATATTTACAGCAGGCTGGTTTTCAGGTGCATATTTATGCGGCTGAACCCGGACCTTCGCCTGATTTGCAGCAGGCTGAACACGAGGCTCGAGCGGCTGGCCTGGATATTCAATCTGGCTTTCAGTTTCAGCAGTCGTATGAGGTCTATATCGATGCGCTGTTTGGGATTGGCCTGAATCGTGAACTGAGCGTTGAGTGGCAACAGATTATTCATCAGATGAATCAGCAGCGCGGCTTGAAAGTGGCGATTGATATTCCAAGTGGCCTGGATGCCAATTGTGGTCAGCCTTTACCTTGCGCAATTCAGGCTGATTTGACCTATAGCGTATTGGGTTTAAAAGCCGGACTCTTTACCGGTAAGGGCAAAGCCTACGCCGGACAGGTGGAAGTGATTGCCGCCATTCCTCCCGATGCCGAATTACACGCCATCGCCCAGCTGGCACCCACCCAGATTCAGTTGCCGCCACGTCAGGCTTTTGGTCATAAAGGCAGTTATGGGCATGTGCTGGTGGTCGGCGGTCATGCCGATATGGGCGGCGCGGTAATAATGGCGGCGGAAGCGGCGTTTGCGGCTGGCTGTGGCAAAGTAACCGTGGTCTGTGATGCCAAACATCATACCGCCATTTTAAGTCGCGCTCCGAATATCATGCTGCGTGATATTAACAGCTTGCAGGATGATGCCCTTGAACAGCTGCTACAGCAGGTCGATGCCATCTGTTTTGGTATGGGACTTGGACGTGATGACTGGGCGGCTTGTCAATATGCGATGTGGTTGCCGAAACTGTTACAGGCTGAACTGGAACGGGTACTCGATGCCGATGCCTTATGGTTTCTGGCCGCACATCCGCAGCAGTTACCTGAAGGTAGTTATTTAACGCCACATCCGGGTGAGGCGGCGAAACTTTTAGGCCTAACGACAATGGAAGTTGAGCAGAACCGCTTACAGGCTATTCAGGAATTACAGGCTCGTTATGGCGGCCAGTGGGTGCTTAAAGGTGCGGGCAGCCTGATTCTGGAAGATCAGCTCTGGCTATGTACTGCCGGCAATGCCGGAATGGGCACAGGCGGCATGGGCGATGTCTTGTCCGGCATGATCGCCAGTTTAAAAGCGCAATATCATACTAAACTCAGTTTACATGAGATTGTCACTTTACATGCGCAAGCTGGAGATGTACTGGCCGAATCTGGTATGCGCGGACTTCAGGCACAGCAGATGAATCAGGCCATTTATCAGGTCGTGAACAGGTGAGAGATGCAGGCACTTAAAATTATTATTCAGGGAAATGTGCAGGGCGTGGGGTATCGCCGCTGGTTTGAACAGCAGGCGCAAGAACTGCAGCTAACCGGCTATGTCAAAAATCTGGACAATGGTGATGTCGAAGCAGAAATTATTGGCAAGGAAATGCAGATTCAGGAAATTCTGAAACGCAGTCTGGTTGGACCATTGCGGGCACAGGTCACTAAAATTGAGCGCATCCCGTTTGATCCGGCAGAACGTGAATACACCCATTTTCAGATGATCCGTTAGGTGGCAACTCCCGGTTTGGACATCTCGGGATCAAGGGCACTACCGCTTAGCGCCGTCTGCTGCTGGAGCGGCTACGGCCGCGTGCCATACCGCCCAAGGCATTCAGTACTGCCATTTTGCTCATACTGCCGGAGGCATGGGCATGACAGATGGCGGCAGCCAGCGCATCGGCTGCATCGGCTTGTGGTTTAATGCTTAAATTCAGCAGCTTCATCACCATCATCTGCACCTGTTCTTTATCGGCTGCCCCATAGCCGACCACAGACTGCTTGATTTGGCGGGCGGTATATTCGGCGACCTGTAAATCCAGATTGGTCAGTGCGGCAATGGCAGCGCCACGCGCTTGACCCAGTTTCAGCGCAGAGTCCGGGTTTTGTGCCATAAAAACCTGTTCTACCGCGGCCTCGGTCGGGCCATGGAATTTTACAATCCGGTCAATACCACCAAAAATACGTTTCAGGCGTTCAGGCATTTCGGTGGTTTCGGTCCGAATGGTGCCGGCATCTACAAAGCGCAGTTTTGAGCCATCATGCTCAATAATGCCGTAACCGGTAAGCCGGGAACCGGGATCGATACCAATAATCAGTGACATGCCAAGCCTTAAAAAATTACATCAGAATGAATTATATGATTTTACAGCTGTTTTGTGTGAGGGAATTTGCAGCAACCGGTGGGGACGATTAAGACTATCAACAATGCCTCTAGCTTGCCGGAACTGAAATGAAAAATAGCAGGGATGATATACAGATCAGCTTGGTAAAAAGGCGGCATCTTCATTTTGGCTTAAGCTTCGAGGTTTATACTGTGCATCTACAGTCAAACCGAGATTGATCATGTCAGGCTGGATAGACCGCTTGAAACACTGGGCCAAGCAGATTAAACGCGATGTATATGCCGTATGGTTTGCCGCACGTGATCCCGACACGCCATTACTGGCCAAGCTGACGGCGCTGCTGGTGGCCGCTTATGCGGTGTCTCCCATCGACCTGATTCCGGATTTTATTCCGGTACTGGGTTATCTGGATGATCTGATTCTGGTGCCTTTGGGTATTTTGCTGGTGATGCGTCTGGTGCCTGCCGAAATTATGCAGCGTTGCCGTGACAAAGCTGAAGCGGCCAGTCAAAAGCCGCGCAGTACGCTGGCTGCGGCAGTGTTTATCGGGCTGTGGCTGCTGCTCGCGTATGCGGCTTATGTTTATTTTTATCGTGCTACAGCATAAAGCTCAGGCCTGTCATTGAAAATATTAATGACAGGCCTGCACTTTAAAAATAGAATAATGCCCATATTGTTACATAAGCGTGTCAAAAAAAAGCTTGATGCTGATTAAGCAGTTGATGCCTGCACTCTATTTATTTTGTTGAGATTAGATTAATTTTCATGAAATTATTTCTTATTATTCTGGCTGGTTTAATTCTGGAAGTATTCGTCTGGATCGGCGTGGGTGACCTGGTCGGTAGCATGTGGTACGTGTTCTTCTGGTTTATTGCCGCCTTCTTTATTGGTATGAATCTGATCCGTAAGTATTCTGCGGGCATCATGCCACAAATGCAGCAGATGCAGATGGGACAAATGAGTGCAGATCCGGCATTAAGCAATAACTTGCCTAAAATCTTTGCAGGTTTCCTGCTGTTGATTCCAGGTCTGATCACCGATGTGCTGGCTGTGCTGATTATGATTCCGGGCGTACAAAATGCCTTTAAAGCGGCCATGATGAAAGCGATGATGAAACGTCAGCAAGCCATGATGAACCAGATGATGGGGGGCATGATGGGCGATATGAATGGCATGGGTGGTGGTGCACAAGGCCAGAATCCGTTCGCCGATCTGATGCGTCAGATGCAGGACATGCAAAACCAGCAGGCGGGCCGCGACTCGACTATTATTGATGGTGAAGCGCGCGAAGTGACGCCAGAAGCAAAAAAAATTGAAATGAAAGATGTGAATAAACACTAAGCCATCTTTATTTGAAAAACCGGATCTGCAAGGATTCGGTTTTTTTATGCTTGCAGTGCTCGTATATTTTTGAACGGGCGATATAATAAATGACTTTTTAAGCTTCTCCCTGTGTTATGTCCTTACTGTTGACCATTTGTGCCTTACATTTTGTGGCACAGCTTAGTCCCGGCCCCGATATTATTCTGATTGCCAAAAGCTCGGCATCGACCACACGTCGCAATACCATTCATATTATTGCCGGAATTTCATTGGGCATTGTGCTGTGGGTGGTTTTAACCCTGCTGGGCTTTACCGTTCTGGTCGAGCAGTTTCCATGGATTCAGCAGGTATTGATGCTGATAGGCGGTTTGTTTCTGGCGAAAATGGGCTGGGCCATGCTCAGTGGCGGACTACGCAGTTTAAAACAGTCTAGTGCACTGGAGGATGTGCAGGCACAGAGCTCTGCACAGAAAAACTATTTTTTACTGGGCCTGTTCACCAATTTATCTAATCCTAAAACCCTGATTTATTTCAGTAGCGTATTTTCATTGGCGCTCAGTTCATCGGCCAGTGATTATTTAAAAGCACAGCTGGCGGTGATTATTCCGCTGCAAACCTTCCTGACCTTTGTGTTACTGATGCTGTTATTGTCACAGCCGAAAATTAAGGTGGTGTACCAGCGTTCAGGCAGTTATATTGATATTTTATCGGGCGCCTTATTCCTGATTTTTGCCCTGTGGCTGGGCTATGACGCCATCGGTATGTTCTGATTCAGAACCTGGTTGATCCTGTTCATTGACCAAAGCAGAAACAGCCGTTTCTGCTTTTTTATGGGCAGATGAATAACGGTTCGGCGCTAGCGTGGTTTCGGTATTTTCAGAGCCATGAAAACGGCGGCTGCGGTTGGCGCGTTCGCGTAATCCGCCTTTTTTGATCAGTTGTACCATTTTCATCCTCCTACATTTCAGTCCGCTAGTTTAAACAAAAGGGCAGCCGGATGCATCTGGCTTAAGAGCAGTCCGATAAAATTATCGGCAGAGTAATACAGTGTTAAAGCAGTGGCTTAAGTGCCTGAAAGCGTGCATAAAAAGATAAATAAAGCCAACAAAAGCAGGCAGAGTTTACTTAAGCTTACATAGACTCACTAGTAATAGGGCTTGCTATGCTACACAGGCTCACCTAAGATAAAACAATATTACAAAAAGCGTTTTTCGCATGATGTAAAAATAAAAACAAGAATTACAGTAAATTAGGAGAACTGCCTATGCTGTACCATCAATACCATTGCTCATGTTGCAATCAAGTGGTGTCGTCAACAGAAAAAGAATGTCCAAATTGCGGTTCACACAATATTCGTAGTCCTTATGGTTTCTGGATGTTCTGTATTTTAAGTTGTCTGGCCTTTGCGGTTATTTTTAAAGTCGTGCATGTCTATTTGCAGGACCATCAGGAAACCCCGACACAGCCGACTTTATTGGAAGTCTTAAAACAGGAATCCAGCTAACTGGATTCCTTGAATCTGATGAGCTTAACTCAACTTTTGTTTAGCGGGATGACGCCAGAAAAGTGGCCTGATTCAGTGCCGACAGTTCAGTATTAATGTCAAAAATTTTCCCGCAAATCTTGTCGATGCCAAAACTTTGCAGACGCGCCGTGTGCATCTGTAAATATTGTTCTGCATGATGCTTTGTATCAAACAGGTAAATTCCGCCAGCCTGCTGGGTGTCACTATTTTCGGTCCAGATTTTCCAGATGAGACCCGGTTCCTGATTAATACTGGCTGCCAGCTCGCGATAGGCCGTGGCCATTTCTGCGCCAAAAGGGCCATTTGAAGGGAAATCAACCTGAAGAATTACCGCCATCATGTTCATCCTGTTTTAAATGTTCCATCTTATTGTAAACAGTTTATGTTTTTATAAAATGATATTTCTGCCCAGAATCGCGATAAAGCAGACAATAAAAAACCCATCACTCGGATGGGTCTTTTAATATCTTTAAAGCTTAAAGGCCAGCAGCCGCTTTTAAGATATCGACTTTGTCGGTTTTTTCCCAGGTAAAGGCAGTGTCTGAACCTTCGCGGCCAAAGTGACCGTAGGCAGCAGTCTGTTTGTACATTGGTTGTAACAGGTCCAGCATACGGGTAATGCCGTATGGACGCAGGTCAAAGTGTTCACGAACCAGCTGAACAATCAGTTCATCAGCCACTTTACCGGTGTTAAAGGTGTTAATTGAAATTGAGGTTGGCTCAGCCACACCAATTGCATAAGACACCTGAATTTCACATTTGTCAGCAAGGCCAGCAGCCACGATGTTTTTCGCCACATAACGACCCGCATAAGCAGCGGAGCGGTCTACTTTCGATGGGTCTTTACCAGAGAAGGCACCACCACCATGACGCGCCATACCACCGTAGGTATCTACAATAATTTTACGGCCAGTCAGACCACAGTCACCCACTGGGCCACCAATCACAAACATCCCGGTCGGGTTGATGTGGAATTTAGTGTCGGCATGGAACATGTCCGCAGGGATGATCTTTTTCACGATTTCTTCAATTACGGCTTCTTTCAGCTGTGCTTGACTGATTTCAGGATCATGCTGGGTTGACAGCACCACCGCATCTAAACGTACCGGTTTGCCATTTTCATAAGCAAAAGTGACCTGGCTTTTCGCATCTGGACGTAACCAAGGCAGGGCACCGCTACGACGCAGTTCAGCCTGTTTTTCCATTAAGCGATGCGCATAAGAAATTGGCGCAGGCATCAGCACATCCGTTTCACGGCTGGCATAACCAAACATCAAGCCCTGGTCGCCAGCACCCTGATCTTCAGGTTTTTGACGGTCTACACCTTGAGCAATTTCTGGTGACTGTTTACCAATCATGTTAATCACGGCACAGGTTGAACCATCGAAGCCGAGGTCAGAATGATGATAGCCAATACCATTTACGGTTTGACGTACAATCGCTTCAAAGTCCACATTGGCTGTGGTTGTGATTTCACCCGCAAGTACGACCGCACCGGTTTTTACAAGCGTTTCACAAGCAACCCGCGCATATGGGTCTTCTTTTAAGATTGCATCCAAAATGGCATCACTGATTTGGTCAGCCATTTTATCTGGATGGCCTTCGCTTACAGATTCCGAGGTAAATACAGCGTACTCGCGCATAAGTCCTATCACAGTTATTTCAAAAGACGCAATATGTTACATCGAGTTAGACTTTAGGACTAGCTCAATACGACCAAATTGGCTGAATTTATTTCAATTCAATGACTTTTTATCTGATATAGGCATTTAAAAAACTGATATAAAATCCAAAACGGTATAGATTCATCATCCGGATAAACTTGAGTTTTAATTCAATAAATCACTATTTTAAAAGCGGCTGTATTCTTATAATTTATATTAGGAATCAACCAATTATCTTGTTTTTAGAGTTTTGGGAAAATGCTGTCTGTCATCTTTTGGTCGTCATCATGCTCTAAAATGAAGTCTGTTACTGTTGAGCAGGATTGTGCAGTTTTGAATTAAATTGAATGAATTTCACAATGAGCGCTTTTTTGTATAAAAAACCATCCAAACAGGTCAGTTATGTAACGGGAAAATCCGGATGAGCTACCCGGTTATTCGCCAGAAATTCAATTTTCTCATGCCTCTAGTCAGGAATTGTACGAAAATGCGCAGGCAAACGAATAAATACCGAAAAATTACCGCTGAGGCTTTACCCCATACGCTTTTTTTAAGACAATAGACGTGTTTTGAATTCCTATTCATCTTCCTTTATTAAACGATTTATTTGGACTCTGACCTATGACGACCCCGCTTAATGAACGTCGTATTGCAAACGCAATTCGTGTATTGGCTATGGATGCCGTGCAAAAAGCAAATTCCGGACATCCAGGTGCGCCGATGGGGATGGCAGACATCGCTGACGTGGTGTGGCGTGAATTTTTAAATCATAACCCGACGAACCCGCAATGGGCTAACCGCGACCGTTTTGTTTTATCCAATGGTCATGGTTCTATGCTGCATTATGCGCTGTTACATTTAACCGGTTATGATCTTTCAATTGAAGATTTAAAAGCATTCCGTCAACTACACTCTAAAACACCAGGTCACCCGGAATACGGCTATGCACCAGGGGTTGAAACCACCACTGGTCCACTTGGTCAGGGTATTGCCAATGCGGTTGGTTTTGCTCTGGCTGAAAAGACACTGGCAGCGCAGTTCAATAAAGATGATATGCAAGTGGTTGACCATTACACCTACTGTTTCCTGGGTGATGGCTGCCTGATGGAAGGTATTTCTCACGAAGTATGTTCACTGGCCGGTACTTTAGGTCTGGGTAAACTGGTGGTTTACTATGATGACAACGGTATTTCAATTGATGGTGACGTTGAAGGCTGGTTCTCTGATGACACTGAACAGCGCTTCCTGTCTTATGGCTGGCAAGTACTGAAAGTTGATGGTCATGATGCAGATGCTATTCGTGAAGCAACTGTGGCTGCCAAAGCTGAAACCGCTAAACCAACCATTATTATCTGTAAAACCATTATCGGTTTAGGTTCACCAAACAAACAGGGTAAAGAAGATTGCCACGGTGCACCGCTGGGTAATGATGAAATCGTGTTAACCCGCGAAGCGCTGGGCTGGACCGATGAAGCGTTTGTAATTCCTGAAGATGTGTATGCTGCTTGGGATGCGAAAACCAAAGGTGCTGAAACTGAAGCTGCCTGGAATGCTACTTTTGCTGCCTATGCAGCAAAATATCCTGCAGAAGCGGCTGAATTAAAACGCCGTTTAAGCGGTGAATTACCAGCAGAATTCTTGGCACAGGCCGATGCCTATATTGCTGAAGTGAACGCGAAAGCAGAAACCATTGCGACCCGTAAAGCCAGCCAGAATACGCTACAGGCTTTTGGTCCATTATTACCTGAATTATTGGGTGGTTCTGCGGACCTGGCTGGTTCAAACCTGACGCTTTGGAAAGGTTGCCAGGGCGTACAAGACAATGCCGCAGGTAACTATGTACACTACGGCGTACGTGAATTTGGTATGACCGCGATTGCCAACGGTGTGGCGCTGCACGGCGGTTTCATTCCTTATGTAGCAACATTCTTAATGTTCATGGAATATGCGCGTAATGCCGTGCGTATGTCTGCGTTAATGAAGCAACGCGTAATTCATGTTTATACCCATGATTCGATCGGTCTGGGTGAAGATGGTCCTACGCACCAGCCAATTGAGCAGATTGCATCGTTACGTGGTACGCCAAACCTGAACACATGGCGTCCATGTGACACGGTTGAAGCTGCGATTTCCTGGAAATCTGCTTTAAGCCGTGCGGAAGGTCCATCTGCGTTAATCTTCTCTCGTCAAAACCTGCCATTCCAGGCGCGTACTCAGGCGCAAATTGAAAACGCAGCCAAAGGTGGTTATGTGCTGGCTGAAGAAAAAGGGGAATTGAAAGCAATCATCATTGCGACCGGTTCTGAAGTGGCCTTGGCGATGGAAGCACATGCACAGCTTGAAGGTGTACGTGTGGTATCTATGCCATGTGCTGAAGAATTCATGCAGCAAGATGCGGCGTATCGTGAAGCAGTTCTGCCATCGAATATCCGTGCCCGTGTTGCAGTTGAAGCAGCGCATGTGGATTACTGGTGGAAATTTGTGGGTCTGGACGGCCGCGTGATTGGTATGACCACTTACGGCGAATCTGCACCAGCCAAAGATTTGTTCCAGCACTTTGGTATTACCACGGAAGCAGTAGTTGCTGCGGTGAAAGAACTGACGGCTTAATCGCTCAGAAATTTCAAAAAAGACGCTCCGAATGGGGCGTTTTTTTATGCTAGTTTAAAAGGCTGAATGATATAAAAGAAGACCCACATGACAGCAATCAGTATTGTGCCTTTGGCACAGACCAGTCAGCCGCAATGGCAAGCACTTTGGGTCGGTTATCAGGCCTTTTATCAAACTAAGTTATCAGATGAACTGAGTGCCCATACCTGGCAGCGTCTGACATCAGCCGAGTCTGCGCATATGTATGGTTTTGCAGCCTTGCTTGAACAGCAGATGGTCGGCTTTGTTCATGTGATGGAACATGACAGCTGCTGGACATTCAGGCCTTATGCCTATTTGCAGGATTTATTTACTCACCCCGATTATCGCGGGCAGGGTGTGGCCAGATTACTGATTGAACAGGTCTATATGGAAGCCAAAAAACGCCAGTGCGACCGGGTTTACTGGCTGACACAAGAAGCCAATCAAACTGCACAAATATTGTATGATAAAGTGGCACACAAGACCGGATTTATTCAATATAAACAAAGTCTGTAACGGCATCCATGCGTTAATCGTTTCATTGCTGCAACAGAACGTTTTATCTGTAGCAATGAACTCTAACAAGAAATCTATACACTAATAAGCATTCAAAAAGCGAGATAAAAGCATGAACTTTAAAGCACTTGTACTTGGTTTGGCGGTTACTTCAGTAGCAACAGCTGCGTTGGCAAAACCAGTGGCGTATCAAATTGACCCGACCCATACTGCAACTGTATTTAGCTGGGATCACTTTGGTTTCTCTACGCCATCAGGTAACTTCTCTAACATTCAAGGTACCATTAATGTTGATGAGAAACAGCCAGAAAAATCATCTGTCAACGTGACTATTCCATTAAACAGCCTGAACACCAACGTCAAAGCGCTGGATGAGCACTTAATGGCAGCAGACTGGTTTGATGCAGCAAAATATCCAACTATTACTTTCAAAAGTACCAAAGTTGAAACTCAGGACAAAAAGAACTTTAAAATCACAGGTGATTTAACCGTGAAAGGTGTAACGAAACCTGTAGTTCTGGATGCAGTACTGAACAAACAGGGTCCACATCCAATGACCAAAGCGGCAACTGTTGGTTTTAATGCCACCACGTCATTTGACCGTTCAGCATTTGGTATCGCCGGTTTTGTACCAAATGTAGGTGATAAAATTACTGTAAACATCACCACTGAAGCTTCTGTTGCTGCGAAAAAATAATTGCAAAAACAGCTAAAAAAAGCACCCGCTTCAGGGTGCTTTTTTTATGACGATGATAAATGTAAGGGCAATCTAAAGCTTCCGGTCAGCTTTGAGATTTTAAGCCGGCCAGAAACTGACCCAGAACCGTCGCGCTGACCTGTTGCAGTTGCGGCGCGTATTGCTGATGAGCGGCGCGTAAGGCGGGAATATTAATCTGGGCCTGACGTAATTCACAGGTATGGCCAATCAGCCATTTTTCTAAACTGTCTGCTGCAACTTCAGCATGAAACTGTAGTGCCAGAATATGTGGTCCGACCCGGAATGCCTGATTCGGATACAGGTCGGAGCTGGCCAGTAATTCAGCCTGTGCTGGTAAATCAAAAGTATCGCCGTGCCAATGCAAGACCGGTGTGTTGGCTAATGCCGCCAGTGGGTTATGCGCTGCATCTGCCAGACTGAGGCGGCTCCAGCCAATTTCTTTGGCATGGCCAGCATAGACTTTGGCACCCAAGGCATGAGCAATGAGCTGTGCACCCAAACAAATACCAATAGTGGGTAAATTCCTCTCTAAACGTACTTTTAGTAAGTCTATTTCTTGTTGTAAGAAAGGGTAGTCTGTGGTTTCATAAACGCCAATTGGGCCACCCAAAATAATCACTAATCCTTCATGCGCAAACGCCTTTTCTAGATTTTCCACACCAGCTTCAAAATACCGTACCCGTAAACCTTGTTCATACAGGACATCTTCCCACGCGCCGAGGTCTTCAAATGCAAGATGTTGAATGGCATAGACAGTGTCGGGTAAATCGAACATGGCAGATACTTCAGGCTGAAAGGGAGATTTAATGTAACGTGAAATAATCCTGAACTAAAGTGTAATACTTTAATAAAGGATAGATTTTTAATTTTATCTTCCGGTTTATAACACGCTGAAAGAGCGTGCTGCGAAAGTCATAGCATTTTATGTCGCAATAAAAACGCCCGATGCAAATACATCGGGCGCAGCTTGAAACGGTAACTTCAACGCTGTTGGAATCCTAAAGACGAGTCTTTAGAAAAAGCCAGCAGGTTTAGTTGAGTAGCTCACCAACAAGTTTTTGGTTTGTTGATAATGTTCTAACATCATCTTGTGGTTTTCACGGCCAATACCTGATTTTTTATAACCACCGAAAGCTGCATGCGCAGGGTAAATGTGGTAACAGTTCGTCCAAACGCGGCCCGCTTGAATAGCACGACCTGCACGGTAAGAAGTGTGCGCAGAACGTGACCAAACACCTGCACCTAAACCGTAAATGGTGTCATTGGCAATTTTAATGGCTTCATCAAAGTCTTTAAATGTAGTCACAGAAAGCACTGGGCCGAAAATTTCTTCTTGGAAAATTTTCATGTCATTGGTGCCTTTGAAAATTGTCGGCTCAATATAGAAACCACTGCCAACTTCATGACGTTCACCGCCACCCGTTAAAACTTGCGCACCTTCGGCACGACCTGTCGCAATACAACCCAAGATTTTGTCTTGTTGTTCTTGTGACGCCTGCGCACCAATCATAGTTTCAGTATCAAGCGGGTGACCTGTTTTAATACGTTTAACACGTTCTATCGCTTTTTCAAGGAAACGGTCAGCAATACTTTCCTGTACGAGCGCACGTGATGGACAAGTACAAATTTCACCCTGATTCAGCGCAAACATAGCAAAGCCTTCGAGTGCTTTGTCTAAGTAGTCGTCATCTTGCGCCATAATATCTTCAAAGAAAATATTTGGAGATTTACCACCAAGCTCCAAAGTCACTGGAATGATGTTTTCAGTGGCGTATTGCATGATCAATTGACCGACCTGGGTCGAACCTGTGAATGCAATTTTGGCAATACGTGGATTGGTTGCCAATGGGCGACCCACTTCTACACCGTAACCATTGACTACGTTTAATACGCCTGCTGGCAATAAATCTTGAATCAGTTCGACCAAAACTAAAATGCTGGCAGGGGTTTGTTCTGCAGGTTTAAGTACGATACAGTTACCCGCAGCCAAAGCAGGTGCAAGTTTCCATGTTGCCATTAAAATTGGGAAGTTCCATGGAATAATTTGCCCAACAACGCCCAACGGCTCATGAAAGTGATAGGCAATGGTATCTTCATCAATTTCAGAAATTCCGCCTTCTTGGGCACGAATACAGCCTGCAAAATAACGGAAATGGTCAATCGCCAATGGAATGTCGGCAGCCAATGTTTCCCGAACAGGCTTACCATTATCCCATGTTTCTGCCACTGCCAATAATTCTAGATTTTGTTCTAAACGATCTGCAATTTTTAATAAAATGTTAGAACGTGTTGTAGGAGATGAGCTGTTCCATTGTGCTTTGGCTTTATGGGCTGCATCTAAAGCCAGTTCAATGTCTTCTGCCGATGAGCGTGGGACTTTGGTAAATACTTTGCCATCTACAGGAGAGATATTTTCAAAGTATTCGCCTTTTACAGGGGCGACCCACTCGCCACCAATAAAGTTTTCGTATTGTGCTTTAAATTGAACTTTTGAACCGGGTTGATTGGGATCTACGTAACGCATAATTCTCTTCCTTTGATGGTTTTTTATAATCTGCCGTCATCTTTACCGTTTAGCACAATCCTGTATCTAAAATCAGGTTAAATTTACGGCTAAGGTATAAGGTACTTTAGTACGTTATTTGTTTAGCATACCAATATAAGGTTGGAAAAAGGTTGGAAAGTTGCAGGTTTACAAGCAGCGAACAAATCCTTACAAAAGTAAGCGGTACAATGGATGTAATGCCCACAGGATTGTGAGAATCAATAATGATGAAAAAACAAGACCTATTGGAAAAAAGGCAGCATATTGAACAATTTAGACAAAGCAGCAGTTTATCGCCGCTGCATGCGCAGCAAATTCAGCAGAGTATTTTAAAATCATGGCAACGCTCTCAAATTGCTGAAATTCCTGTTGATCGGTTGGCAGCCCCGTTAAATTATAGTCTAACGCATACACATGGTGGTTCGGCCTTACAACGTGCTGTGCAAAACTGTGCAGAGGATTTAAGACATATCGCACAGCAGTCCGACATGGTTGCAGCCGTGGGCGATGTGGGCAGTACAATTATTTGGACCGCAGCGAGCGCGCAAATGCGTAATGTGGCGGAACAGGTGCATTTTGTAGAGGGTGGGCAGTGGCGTGAGGAGTTGGTAGGCACCAATGCTTTGGCTTTGTCACTTAAAACGCAGCAAGCAAGTTGTGTGTTTTCCAGTGAACACTATATGTCATCATTACATGACTGGGTTTGTTATGCAGCGCCTATTTTAGACCCTTATTCCAAACAAGTATTGGGCGTAATTGATTTATCGACTACTTGGAAAAACCATAACAGTTTGGGGATGTTGGCAGCAGAACGCTGTGCTTCTTTGATTCAAAATGCACTGCTTGATCAGCAAAAACAGCAGCTTTATATTCGCGCGTTTCGCGTGCCACAAGTGTTATTTAATGGCAAAGTGGTGGTGATGACACCGCGTCAAATTGAAATATTGGTGATTTTGGCACTTTGTCCACAAGGCATGAGTTTAGATACTTTACACCAAGCTCTATATGGTGAGCGTAAAGTCAGTATGGGCACGCTTAAAGCTGAGATGTCTCAATTACGTGATATTCTAGGCGGGATGCTTGGTTCGCGTCCTTACCGAATTTTGGCGCATATAGAAGCCGATTTTTTACAAGCTGAGCAGGCTTTAGATGCTGGTTATGTGCAGTCTGCCTTACAAACGTGTGCAGGAGTATTTTTGGCGAAAACTGAAAGTCCATTTTTATGTGCATGGCGAGATTGCTTAGAATCTCGCCTGAGTGATGCCATTTTTAATGCACAAGATACTGATGTATTGCTAAAACATTTGGCACGCAGCCCTGAAGCGATTGACGCAGTGGAGCGTTTAATTGAATTGATGCCCAAGGGGCATCCTGCACATCAAATTTTATTAAAATACACAGCTTAAGGGATGCATCAAGTCATTTAGCCGTTAATTCACTTCCTTTAGTTCAAGTTTTTAGTTTTATAGCCCCTTGCGGTTTAACCAGTCAAACAAGGACTGATACACTTCCGCACGGACTTCGGGCGCAGAAAGTACCAAATCATGCACGCCATTTTCAATTTGGCAAAGCTGAATATCGCCATGCATGTGATGTCCATATTTTTGCATATCTGCAACATTTAAAATTACGTCAGTGCGTTGCGCAATCTCATTCCATTGGCGTGGATAACTACTTTGACTCGAATGCATAATTAAGGTGGGTACACCCAAATGTACGCTGGCATGAATTTCCTTTTGTGCTTCATGAATTGCACGTACAAAACTTAATCGCACTTTAGGATAGCGCGGTTTTTTCCATTCCAAATTAAATAACCATTCACCATGATATTGCTTGTGTAGACTTGGTACATAAAATGGATTAAGGCGGCTTGGAAATTTCATTTCTGGCAGTAATTTGCCTAATTGGCTTAAACGAGGAATGCCGACTTTTTTCTCAATTTCGCTCATATTGAAATCATAAAAAGGGCTGTTACACCATAGGCCGCGAATCAGTGGATGATTGGGATGATGTGCCACATATAACGTGGTGATTAATCCACCTGTTGAATGTCCCGCCAAAATCACTGAGTCATGTTCTTCTGCGGCAATTTGCTCAAGTGCAGCGGAAATTTCTGCATCATATTCAGACAAGCTGCGCACGTTGTACCAATGCTGATGTGACAAATGCGAACGCCCGTATTTGCGCAAATCTAAGGCATAAAAGTCGTAGCCGTACTGATTAAACTGGTCTGCCATTTCAGTTTGAAAGAAATAGTCAATAAAACCATGAATATAAAGTACGGCTTTACGGGTTTCCTGTTCAGCTTTTTTGCGTACCAAGGTAGCAATCACTTTGCCTTCATAATCAGATGGAAAATCCAGCGTCATTTGTTGGTAATCTGCACCCAAAATATCAGGTTGATAGCTTGGTGTTGTTTTTTGTTTTTTGCTTAACAGCATAAGGTGCTCGTCATCCATTTTATTTTGTCTATATCCTTGATGAGCTGTGCGCATTTGTCAAATTGAATTATGCAAACTCTCTGCATCTATAACGGTTTAGTTTTATGCTGAGAGTTCATTTTGTTCTGAACAGCAAAAAAAGCAGAACGCATCTGAGATGGTTCTGCCAAAGGGAAGGATAAAAATAAAACAGCAACAGAGGAAAATTGAAAAAAAGATGGGAGATGCTGAGCAAATCGTGATTCACTCAGCAGGAGATTCAAATTACATCGCGGCTTTAAAAATTTCGACCACTTGTGCATGATTGGCTTTACGTGGGTTGGTGAGCATGCAGGCATCTTTTTGTGCATTTTCAGCCATAATAGCCAAGTCATTTTCTTTAACGCCTAACTCTGCTAAACCTGTTGGAATACCAATTGAGCTAGATAATTCACGAATTGCATCAATTGCGGCATAGGCGGCTTCTGTGGTAGTTAATCCGTCAGTATTGACTCCCATCAATTCTGCAATATCTGCATAACGCTCAGGGCAGGCAATCAGGTTAAATTCGCAAACATGCGGCAATAAAATTGCATTACAAACGCCGTGCGGCAAGTTGTAGAAACCGCCAAGTTGATGCGCCATGGCATGCACATAGCCTAGAGAGGCATTGTTGAATGCCATACCTGCCAAATATTGCGCATAGCTCATGGCATCACGTGCTTCAATATTTTCACCATTTGCCACAGCAGGGCTGAGCCACTGGCTAATCATACGAATGGCTTTTTCTGCACAGGCATCGGTAATAGGATTGGCTGCAGTTGAAACGTAGGCTTCTACAGCATGGGTTAAGGCATCCATGCCTGTTGCTGCGGTTAAACCTGCAGGTTTGGCAATCATGAGTTTTGGATCATCAATGGCGATGAGTGGTGTACAGCGCCAATCGACAATTGCCATTTTAACGTGGGTGTCTGTATTGGTAATAATACAGAAACGGGTCATTTCCGAAGCTGTACCTGCAGTGGTGTTAATGGCAATAAGTGGGGTCATTGGCACGGTACTTTTATCAATGCCTTCATAATCACGAATATGCCCACCACCTGCGGTCACTAAGCCAATGCCTTTGGCACAGTCGTGGGAAGAACCACCACCTAAGGACACAATAAAGTCGCAGTGATTGGCATTGTAGGCATCGACACCGTTATGCACGTTAATATCGGTCGGATTTGGCTCTGCACCAGCAAAGATATGGCTGGCAACGCCTGCTTCGGTGAGGTAGCCTGCAATGGTATCGGCAACGCCAAATTTAAACAGTCCTTCATCAGTCACAATTAGGGCTTTTTTGGCGCCTAAATTTTGTGCTCTTACGCCAATTTCTTTGGCACAACCAGGGCCGAAGAGTGACACACAAGGAATATAAAAACCGTTGGTTTGATCTGCAATATTTTTAAAAGCCATGCTCAGATTCCTTCTTGCATTGGATATTGGAATAATGTGTTGTTATCGCGGTGTTGAACCGTAATTTGAGTATCCATTGCTTTGTTGTGAAATCCTACCTACCAAATACCAACCCTAGTTGCTGATCAAAGAGTGTAAAATAATCACTTGAAAATTATGGATTTTTAATTTGTTTTATTATCTGAAGTAGTGCGCAGTCTATAGGCAAGAGCACAAATCTTGTTTATAGTATTTTTTGTATCTCTAATTTTAAGGTGTGAATACAGCACACACATATTTAAAGTGTAATTCAATTAATAAGTGGCTTAAGCTAGATTGAAGAATTGTCCACTTTTTGCGGATGGGAAATAAAAAACAAAAAATAGGGATGTATCACGTGATGGGTCTATTCGGTGTAATCAAATAAAAATAAGATGACACTTAGATAGACCGCACTTAAGCATGAGGAGCGTATATGCAGCCAAGTCGCCAGCATAGCCAGTTGCATGCCGTTGCACAGCAATTGGTTCGTATTTCCAGTGTGGCCGCAGAAATCTATCAAGATCAAATGGATCTGGTTGGGCATTTTACAGCACAAAATATGTTTCGAATTGATCCTTTGCAGCATCGGGTCGAATTGTTGAATGGTCTGTTTAGCCTTGAATTTTATTCGCCAAAATCGCATACAAATTTAATAGAAACCCACTTTGAATTTGCGCGGCAACAGCAAGAAGCGTTTGAAGATTTTTTCTTACATGATCTGCATTTTTTGACAGGGGATTTAAAACCGCAGCATTCCTTATTTTTGCGTAAGCAGGCGCAGCAATTGCGGCAATTGATTCTGCAGCAAGTTTATCTTTGGGTAGATGGTGCAGCACGGGTTAAGCAATTGTTGTTGCATTTAGATGCAATGCAGGCACAAATTTTAGATCAGGCATTAATGCAGGTAGACGATCAGTATCAGCCAGTATTGACCAAATTTGTGCAGCAAGGGCAGCCAATTCCTGAAGATGTTTTAACTGCTTTATCGACACTGTGTGCTTTGGAATTTGTAGAGGGTGAAACCTTTTTGCCAGTGCAAGCACTGATGCAAAGTTATGATGATTTTTGTTTTAGTGCAGCAGAATTTCTGCCTAAAGCCATGTATCGTATTTTAAGTATCTCATTTCCAGAGCGATTTAATTTACAGGATTTAATCGATCATCAGGACGATATTCGGCTGTTGTATCGACACGCGGTAGAGCAGAGTCATTTATTAGGCTTTGTCCGGATTATGAACCGCGCGGTCTGGGCCGAAGATAATATTCTGGCCAAGCAGCATTTTCTGGAAAAAAATACCCGCATCTGGCAGACCAAAGTTGCGCGCTTGCCACTGTTTGATTATCCACGCGCAGTCAACTGGCTGTTTCGGCAATCGAAGCTGGTGCTGGACTGGCTCAGTGACAATATTCATCATTCCAGTGTCCGTGTCGCGGTGGTGGCGCTAAGTTTTGTTGATTGCAGCCAGATTCATCCACGCATTATTCTGGCCACCTTGCAGTATTTCCAGTATGCCTCGGCGCGGCTGTTTATTCAGAGCTGTGATCATTTTGCGCTGCAACATCAATGGTTTGAACATCAGCATAATTCCCGGGTGGTGCAAAAAGGCCAGCGCCAGTCACTGGAAGACCCGCGAATTAGCATCAGCCCGTCTATTTTGTATTTAGATGAATGGATGAATTTGCTGGCGATTGTTGCGGCACAGGATGAACTGCAGGTGAAACAGGTTTATGCACGTTTAAGCCGGGTGATGCAGGCCTATATGCTGCATCTGCATAAGGTCACGGCAGAACTGCCGGCTGAATTAATGCAGTTTATTCATCCGGAGAGTCAGCAATCGCGTGACTTTATGCACTGTTTACGCCGTCATCAGTTGACGCTGGAGCAATTCCGGCAGCTGTTTTATTTAAAGGCCGGGCCGGTGCGTGAATCGGTATTTGATGTCTATGTGCGCGATTATCTGGTCGATTATTTTAATGAAAAAAATTACACCCCGAAAAATGTCAGCTGGAGCAGTATTTTTCAGCGTGCGGTGCGCTGGCATCATGAGGTACATAAAGCCGAAATTCTGGCCAAGCTGAAAAAACAGTTAAACGTCCGCCACTGGCCGCCCGTATCGCTACAAGGCAGAACCCAGTATCTGGGCTGGTGCTTTGAGGAACTGAACAGTCTGGACCGGATTATTCAGGAGTCGCGCAGTTTTCATCATTGTCTGGCGGTGAGTTATAGCCAGAAAATTATTGAAGGCGAATATGTGGCTTTTCATATGTCATCGCCGTGTTATCGCCAGTCCTTAACGCTGGGTTGTCATCTGCTTGATGGACAGCTGCGCTTTGATCAGCTGGAATATCCGAACAATCATAAAGCGGAGCAATTGCTGGTCAATATTGCGGAACAGTTTATTCAATGGCTGAACAGCCGCTTAAAACCGGACCCATCTGCTGGAACTTTATGACAAGTGATGTCGCCAGATGTGGTTTTTGCCTTAACTTTTTGCTGAAAAATGGGTAGGCTATAGCCGTTCATCTACGGTATAGGTCTTATGAAACAGGAAACTGCACTCAAACTCTTAAAAGCGGGCGAAAATGTATTTTTAACAGGCTCGGCCGGTGCAGGGAAAACCTATACGCTCAATCAGTACATCAACTATTTAAAAGCGCGTAAAGTGCCGGTGGCGATTACTGCCTCGACTGGAATTGCCGCCACACATATGAATGGTATGACCATTCACACCTGGGCCGGCATTGGTATTAAAGATGTCTTGTCTGATGCCGACCTGAAAAATATGAAAGAGCGCAAATATCTGAAAGAACATCTGGAAAATGCGCAGGTCTTGATTATTGACGAAATTTCGATGCTGCATGTCAAGCAGCTGAATCTGGTCAATCAGGTGCTGAAATATTTTAAGGAAAGCGATGAAGCCTTTGGTGGTATTCAGGTGATTGTCGCTGGTGATTTCTTCCAGTTGCCGCCAGTGGGCAGAAATGATGAACGTAATCGCGATAAATTCTGCTTTATGTCGGAGGCCTGGGTCGAGGCCAAATTCCGGGTCTGCTATTTGACCGAGCAGCATCGTCAGGGCAATGACTTTTTAAACGATATTCTCAATGCGATTCGTCGTCAGGATATTGGCCCGCAGCATCTGCAGGCGCTGCAAAATACCCGTCAGCAGGATATTGGCGACACCTTTACCCGTTTATATACTCACAATATGGATGTCGATACCATCAACTTTAAGCATTTAAATGAAATTGATGCTGAAAGTCGCCAGTTCGATGCCAGCTGTGATGGGAATGACAAACTGATTGAAACCTTAAAATCTTCGGTGCGTGCGCCTGAAACCTTGACCCTGAAAAAACATGCCAAAGTGATGTTTGTTAAAAACAACTTTGATATGGGTTATATCAACGGCAGTCTGGGCGAGGTGATTGGCTTTGAAGAAGATGATGAATATGGCTGCCTGCCGAAAGTCAAACTGACTGATGGCACGGTGCTGCTGGTCGAACCGGAAACCTGGTCGATTGATAATGAAGCCGGAAAAACCATTGCCAGTTTCCAGCAAATTCCGTTGCGTCTGGCCTGGGCAATTACCATTCATAAATCGCAAGGTATGACTTTAGAAGCGGCAGAAATTAACCTGAGCCATACCTTTGAAAAAGGTCAGGGCTATGTGGCACTGTCACGATTAAAAACTCTAGATGGCCTGCGTTTATTGGGCTTTAACGAGCAGGCGCTGGAGCTGGACAGTCTGGCAATTAAAGCCGATCGCCGTTTTCAGGAACTGTCAGAGGAAGCAGAACAGAATTTTGCCGAAATTGACCTGACCGCACAGCATAAAGCCTTCATCCGGCATTGTGGCGGCACCTTGAATGAGGTTGAAATTGAACGCAATGAACGGAAAATCGCACGCAGTGGCGGCAAGCAGAATTATGCCTCAGCAACGCTAGATGAAACCCGGGCCTTGTTTGAAGAAGGTTATGAGATTGAAGATATTGCCCATGAACGTGGCCTGACTCCAGCGACGATTATTAACCATCTGGCGCGTTTGCATAAGGAACAGGGACTAGATATTTCGGTGGCGCATCCGGGTGAGGAAGTGGTGGAGCAAATCCGCAAAATTTATAAACGCCTGCAAAAACGTCAGCAAAGTGATTATTTTAATGATGATGGCACGATCAAGCTGCGCCCGATTGTCGAGCTGACCAGTCCGCGCATGGGCTATGATCAGGTGCGTCTGGCCTTGCTATATGTAGAATAAACTTTTCATCCTTCCGTAATAAAAGAGCATCTTAAAGATGCTCTTTTTTATGCTTATTCGGTATTTAGGCGTATTTCAAATTCAACTTCATCTTGCTTAAAAACAGCGCCATCTCTTAAAAGCTGCCTTATTTAGAATAATGAAACCAACTCATGGAATTTATGCTAAGATGAATTTAATTCATATTTTTATTTTTAGGGCGACATTGCATTCAGCGCAGTGCATCTCCTGATTTTGAGATACTTCATTTCCCATGCTTGAAATTCGTCATTTAAAAACCTTATTGGCCTTACGCGAACATGGTTCACTGGTGGCCGCGGCCAATGATTTATGCCTGACTCCATCTGCCATTTCCCATCAGTTGAAAGAGCTGGATCACTGGTATGGGGTGGAAGTGGTCAATCGTCGCTCGCGTCCGGTGACGTTTTCCAATGTGGGGCAGCGTTTGCTGAAACTGGCAGATGATATTTTGCCGCAGATCCAGATTGCCCAAACCGATATTACCCGGATTGTGCATGGGCAAACCGGCCGGATTATTTTTTCTTCGGAATGTCATAGCTGTTTTGACTGGCTGATGCCGCTGTTAAATCAGTACCGCCAGCAATATCCCGATGTTGATTTGGATTTTGCTTCCGGCTTTGAAGCCAATCCGCATGAATTATTACAACATGCCGAATTTGATTTACTGATTACCGCCGACCCGATTGCCTTAAAAGGCATCGAGTATTTCCCGATTTTTGAATATGAGTCGCGTCTGGTGCTGTCCAATACCCATCCATTGGTACGTGCTGCGGACATTTCGGTGCAGGACCTGGCCGAAGAAACTTTAATTACCTATCCGGTGGATAAACACCGCCTGGATATTATGGCCAAGCTGTTTATTCCGGCCAATATCTATCCGAAAGCCATTCGCACCACAGATTTAACCCAGATGTTAATCCAGCTGGTGGCCAGCGGTCGGGGTGTGGCGGCCTTACCGGACTGGGTGGTAAATGAATATGAACAAAAAGGTTGGGTCACTTCACGCCGTCTGCATTGTGTTTCGGCAGAAGGACTACGCCGCACGCTGTATGCTGGTTATCGCAGTGAAGAAAAAGAAAAAAGCTATTTTGAAGGCTTCCTGAAACAGCTGGAAAAATTTTCGCAAAAGCGTAGTCATTACTATGCACAATAACATCCGCACAAATAGCGTAATTTTTGAGTAAATAATGGTGAGGATTCAGGTCGTTGAATCATCTGCCAGCTACGCCATTTATTCAGGAAAAACATAAGATGAGATGTTTTTTTAATAAATGGCAGTTACTGAACTTGATAAGCTCAAGTCACAAGATTGAAGTGAGTAAGGGTATGTCCAAAGTACAATGGTTCAGCAGGGATATTTGGATTATTTGTGCAGGTTTTGTCGCGGCGATGCATGTCGGTAAATTACCGCCAGCGGTGCCGGTATTACAGCAGGAACTGGGGATCGGGCTGGTACAAGCTGGTTTGTTGCTGTCGCTGGTGCAAGGGGCTGGTATGCTGTTTGCACTGACCTTGGGCAGTTATGTCGAAAAAATTGGACTGAAACGCTGTGTCTTGCTTGGACTGGGCTTACTAAGCGCAGCCAGTTTGCTCGGTGGGTTTAGCCAAAGCGTCAGCAGTTTGCTGCTGCTGCGGGTAGTGGAAGGATTTGGCTTTTTACTGGTGACCTTAAGTGGTCCGGCCTATATTCGCCAGCTGGTGCCGGCAGAAGAAATTTCCGCCAAAATGGGCTTGTGGAGTGCCTATATGGGCGGCGGCATGGGGATTTCCTTATTACTGACGCCGTGGCTAATCACCATGATGGGCTGGCAAGGGGTATGGCTGACGCTAACACTACTGACCTTAAGCCTGTTTGCGCTGGTCGCCACCCGAGTGCCGAAACCGCAACAATCAACCCAGAAAATTGAAGTGTTTCAGCTGATCAAAACCACGCTCAAACATCCACCAGCGTGGATGCTGGCATTGATGTTCGGCACCTATGCCGGACAATGGTTTAGTCTGGTCGGTTTCTTACCGACGATTTATCAGCAAAACGAGATTTCCTTGACGCTGGCAGGCGCATTAACTGCCTCGGTGGCGATTGCCAATGCAGTCGGGACCTTTGCCTGCGGCATCATGTTGCAGCGCGGTTTGCTGCCTAAAACTTTAGTCCAAACCGGTTTTATCATCTTGATGCTGTGTGCCTTAAGTTTCTATATCTTTCAGGCCCAGTTACCATTTTTACTGCAGTTTGCCTGCGTGTTTAGCTTTTCGTTATTTGGTGGTCTGGTCGCCGCGGTGGTCTTTGCTCAAGCCTTGCGTTTTGCGCCTAGTCCGGTGGCCATTAGTGCGACCATTGGCATGATTTTACAGTGCTCAGCGACATCGCAGTTTCTGTTGCCACCAGCAATTGCTGCGATTGTTTTTGCCACCGGAGACTGGTTCTGGGTCGGTATTGTGATGGCTGCGTTCTCGGCAATGGGCTGGCTATTATGCCAAAAGCTGTTTCAGGCCGATGTACGTGCCTAATCGTGTATCCGTATCTCTTTAAAGCCGTGTCTGTATGAAGCGGCTATTTAGAACCAATCAATAACGATAAAATGCCGGCGGCAATTAATGGTCCGACCGGCACACCGCGCAGCAAGGCCACACCGGCAACCGTACCAATCAGCAGGCCAGCGACAATATTCGGTTGATGGCTCATCAGCTGTACCCCACGTGCACCGAGCCAGGCCACAAACAGGCCTATGCCAATCGCGAGTATGGATTTCCAGTGCATAAATGATTTCAGGATTTCATCACCGGGGATTTTACCGCTGGCAATGGGCGTTAGTACGCCAATGGTCAAAATGATAATGCCAATATTTAAACCATGCTGTTGCAAGAGCGGAAAATATACTTCCAGTGGTGTGATGCGAAACACGATTAACACCGCGGCAGCAATGGTGACGGCAGTATTGTGACTAAAAATACCGCAGGCCAATAAAATAAGCAGAACAATCAGGTTTAAATCGAGGTGTGACATACAGGCTGAACACGGTGGCATGGGAGAAAAAGAGGCCATTATTGTAGCCTTTTTCAGCGGGGCCTGCTGATAGATTCCAACTCCAGCGCGGTTTCAGTATAAAATACGCCATCTTCCATATTGATACAGCTTTCACTCCACAGGTAATTCGATGACTTTAGAAAAAATGTTGCAATCGCAAGGCTTTGGTTCACGCAAACACTGCCAGCAGCTGATTCAAAATGGTGCGATTGCCATTGAGGGTGAAGTCATCACCCAACCCAAACAGAAACTGCAGTTGCAGGGTTTAAAATTTTCGGTCTATGGGCAGGACTATACCTATCGGGAGAAGGTCTATATCGCGATAAACAAACCGCAAGGTTATGAGTGTTCACATCAGGCCACCCATCATTTTAGTGTGTTTGATCTGTTTGACGATATTTTGCTGAACCGTGGCCTGCAATGTGTGGGACGTTTAGATCAGGACACCACCGGTTTGTTATTGCTAACTGATGATGGCCAGTTTTTACAGGCGCTGACCCATCCGAAAAAGCATGTGGCCAAAGTCTATCGCATGTACACCGCAGATCCGGTCACAGATGCGCAAATCCAGCAACTGGCAGATGGAGTCGAACTGCGCAATGAAAGCGGCATTTTTGCTGCCACCGATATTTGCCGTCTGGCCGAGCACGAGCTGGAAATGACCATTCATCAGGGTGTCTATCATCAGGTAAAGCGGATGCTGGCAGCAGTTGGCAATAAGGTGGAAAAGCTGCATCGTCAGCAAATTGGCGCTTTAAACCTGCCAGAACTCGAGTTGGGGCAGTGGATCTATTTAGATGACGCCCAGGTACAGCAGGCGCGTACCCGGATGCAGGATTAAACCGGCTTTTAATAGATTGGGCTATTTTAAGAAACAGTGGTAGGTCTGAAACTCATTGTCTTTAATAAAGCCCATCTGTTCATACAGTTGATGCGATTGATAGTTGTTGTTCTGGGTTTGCAGACTAATCCGTAGTGCATTGTTATGACGGGCAAAATGAATTGCGGTATCAATCAGCTGTTTGGCCGAGCCTTGACGACGATAGACCGGCGTCACATAGACATCATCCAGAATATAATAGGTGGTACAGGCCACCGAAGAAAAGCCTAAATACAGCAGGATAAAACCGGTAATCACCTCATCTTTCACATGAATAAAAATCACGCTTTCATGATTTTCAAAACGCTGTTGTAAAAACTGGTGTGAAAGCTTCAGGTTAGAAGATGCACCATAAAATTGACGATATTCATCAAATAATACGGCCAGCTGCTCGAGATCTGCTACGGTTGCGCGTCTGACAATCATCCATGACTCCCTGCATATCTTATTGTTGTCTATGCAGCATAACCAAGTTTTTAGCAGATTAAATTAAAATATTGTTTATAAATACAACACTGTTAACTTTTGTCAGTTTCACCCAAGAGGGCATTTAATTCGGCAAACAGGTCCAGATCTTCATCGTCCAGTGGGGAAGTGTCGGGGCTGACGGGCGCAGGTGTTGGTGTGGCCTGAGTATTTTGCTGTTCTTGCTTGAGCTTTCTTAACTTGATCAGCTGCTCCAGATTAATATTCTGGTTTTCGATAGAAAAAGGAATAGATTTGGTCAGAACGACCTGTTTAAAGAACAGACGAACCGCTTGTGCCGGTGTAATCCCCAACTGTTTAAACACGGCAAAAGCCTGTTTCTTTTCCTGAGAATCCAGGCGAATTTGATAAACTTCAGTTTTTCTCATGATTTTAATTAATTTAAGTGCACTTAACTGTGTAGACACATTTTAATCTAACCATTTGTAATTTCAATATTCATACACAGGAAAAATTGAAATAAATGTAATGACAATTAGATTACAGTGTCAGGTCAAATTGGGAGCTAAACGCCATTGCTGCTTTGCTGATTGGGTCCTGAAAGCAAATATCTTTGGCCAGAAGCTGTAAAGGCGCAGAAAAATCATCTTCCGTTTTATGCTGCACCTGCGGATAAAATGGATCGTTTAAAATAGCAATTCCAAGCTGATTTAAATGCACCCGCAATTGATGCTGCTTACCGGTGACAGGTTTAAGCAAATACTTTGCCAAATGACCGTTATGCGCTAACAGCTCAATATCGGTTTCGCTGTTGGGTACTCCATCCACCACCTGCATGGTATAAAACGGCTGACCTTTTTCCATGCGGTAACGGGTGGTGCAAGGAAAACTTAAATCGGCACGAAAAGGTGCAATCGCATGATAGGTCTTGCGGACCTGACGTTCGGCAAACATTTGCTGATAAAGACCACGACTGGCCGGCTGTTTGGAAAATAGCACCACGCCGGCAGTTTCCCGGTCTAAACGGTGAATCGGGGTCAGCTGTTCATTGCCAGTTTGCTGTTTCAAACGCACCAGTAAGGTTTGCTGCACATATTGTCCGGTTGGGCTCATGGTCAGAAAATGCGGTTTATCTACCACCAGCAAATCTTCATTTTCAAATAAAATCTGATGCTGAAACGGCACCGTTACTTCATGGGCTAAAAAACGATAGTAAAAACAGTGTGTATGTGCCTGAAAGGGACTGTCTGTGTTTAGACGCTGACCATGTGCATCATAGACCAGACCATCCTGAAAGCGCGACAGCCATTCAGCTGCAGAAATATGCGGAAACTGCTGGCACAGGTAGGCATACACTGTACTTGCCGATGATGGCTGCAAGTAAACTTTGCTGGCGCTAACACCATTAATCATCGGGGGAATAAAATCGGCAGTGGAGCTCATGAACGGGTGCACATCTCAAATTAGGTAACAAATGCTGTGAAAAAATACAGATTCTGACGCAGTCGAATAGGCTTTTAAACGGCTGCGATGCTATCATAATTGCTGTTTTGAATCATGTCGCGAGTATTATGCAGTATTCATTTTGTCTGAACCTGAACAATGAACAAGAGACCCAAAATCTGGCTCAGGTTTTGGCGGCGCATTTCCCGCGCGGGGTGATTTATCTGATTGGGGATTTGGGCGCAGGGAAAACCACGCTGACCCGTTATCTGTTACAAAGCTTAGGTCATCAGGGATCGGTAAAAAGTCCCACCTATACCCTGGTGGAGCCGTATCAGGTCAATGGTCAGGATATTTTCCACTTTGACCTGTATCGCCTGAATGACCCTTATGAACTGGAGCTGATGGGCATCCGCGATTATCTGGATACAGCAAACGCCTTATTTTTATTTGAATGGCCATCAAAAGGTGGGGATGAAATTCCAGCACCGGACCTGATTATTAATATTCTAAAGTCTGAAGATGAACTGAGCCGCACCGCAACTCTCAACTCGTCTTCTGCCGCTTTGCAACACGCTCTGGAGCAGAATTTTACCCATGTCGGCTGATTTAAGTACACGTCGTATCCGCGCGCTTGATCCGGCACTGGCCAACCAGATTGCCGCCGGAGAAGTTATTGAGCGTCCGGCTTCTGTGGTCAAAGAATTATTAGAAAATGCGATTGATGCCGGTGCGACCGAACTGATTATCCGGGTGGAACAGGGCGGCAGTACCCTGATTGAAATTATTGACAATGGGCGCGGCATTCATCCTGAAGATCTGCCCTTGGCAGTGATGCGTCATGCCACCAGTAAAATTCAAACTGCCGATGACTTGCATGCCATTGTCAGCCTCGGTTTTCGCGGTGAAGCGCTGGCGTCCATTGCCGCAGTATCGCGTTTAAGCCTGATCAGCAGCCAGACAGATGAAGGGGTGGGCTATCAGGTTGAAGTGAATGGCACGGCTTTTGATCATCAGGAGATTGTGCCGGTGGCTGCGTCGAAAGGAACCCATATTCGGGTGCAGGATCTGTTTTTTAATGTGCCGGCACGCCGTAAATTTTTAAAAAAGCCGGGTACCGAATTTGGCCATATTGAAGAAATTGTGCGCCGTCTGGCACTGACGCATTTTGATATCCGTTTTGTGCTGGAACATAATAACAGCATCAAGCTGAACCTGCCGGTTGCTGACAGCGGCGAGCTGCGTTTTCAGCGTGTACAGCAATTGCTGGGACGACAGTTTACCGAAAATGCTTACTGGATTGATGCCGATAGTATCAGCATGCGTCTGTCGGGCTGGTTGGGCCATCCTTCCGATGCGCGGGCACAGGCCGATTTACAATATGTCTATGTAAATGGCCGGATTGTTAAAGACAAGACCATCTCACATGCGCTGCGCATGGCCTATGATGGTATTTTGCATGGTCATCAGCATGCGGCGTATTTGCTGTTTCTGGAAGTTGAACCTGAAAATATTGATGTCAATGTGCATCCAACCAAGCATGAAATCCGCTTTTTAAACCAGCGTGAAGTGCATGAGTTTGTGCGTCATTATGGCAAAGAAACCCTGGCACAGTTCCAAACCGCCAGTGCCGACTTGGCCACGGCCATGAAAACTGAAACCCCGGAGCCGGTGTTTGCGGCGCAGCCACGTTATCAGGAACAGTTCCAGCTGCATAAAGCAGCCGAAGCCATCGTGCCAGTATCTAATCAGGCGGCACCAGAATTACTGACAGATTTTAGCGATGCCCGCCCGCAAAGTGTGGATTATGCACTACCACAAGGCCAGAAAATGGCCAGTGGCCAGAATACCGGTTATAGCAACGCCTATACCGGTTCACAGCAGCTGAACAATGCGCTGAAAAGCTATCTGGCACCGTTACGTGAGCTGGATGAATCTGCATTATCCAGCCCACAGTCGGCCGCAGGTGATACGCAGCCAGCTCCGGTAGATGAACATCCACTCGGGATTGCCATTGCCCAGTTACACGGAATTTATATTCTGGCGCAAAATACCGAAGGCTTGATTATTGTCGATATGCACGCGGCGCATGAGCGGATTTTATTACAGCAAATGAAATCGGCTTGGGATAAGCCGGAATTCTGGACCTCACAGCAGCTGCTAATTCCTAAAGTGATTAGCATTAGCCGGATGCAGGCGATGCGGATTGAAGAGCTAAAACCGCAGCTGGCACGTTTAGGGCTGGATCTGGATCAATATGGTGATGAGCAGGTGATTGTGCGTGGGGTGCCGGCGATTTTGCATAAGGCCAATTTTGATGCGCTGATTCCTGAATTGTTGAATGATCTGGACCCGGCCGATGAAGCACAAGCGCTGCTACAAAAACGTGACCAGATTCTGGCCGGCATGGCCTGTCATGGTGCCGTGCGTGCGCATCGTATGCTGAGCCTGTCTGAAATGAACGCCTTGCTGCGCCAGATGGAACAAACCGAATTTGCCAGCCAATGTAATCATGGCCGCCCGACCTGGCGTGCCTTTCCATTGGCTCAATTAGATAAACTTTTTGCTCGAGGAGAGTAGTGGTACATGTCAAATCAATTGCCGGTCATCAATTTAATGGGACCTACTGCAAGCGGTAAAACTGCTTTGGCGTGTGAACTCTATGAACTGGGGCATTTTGAGCTGATTTCAGTCGATTCCGCTTTGGTGTATCAGGATATGGACATTGGTACCGCCAAACCAAGCAAAGCCGAGCAGGCGCGTTATCCGCATCATCTGATTGATATTATTACCCCTTTAGAGGTGTATTCTGCTGCGCAGTTTGTAGAAGATGCCTGTGCTTTAATTGATGATATGCATGCGCGTGGCAAAACCCCGATTCTGGTGGGCGGAACTATGCTGTATTTCAAGGCCTTGCTGGAAGGGTTGTCCAGTAATTTGCCAAGTGCAGATTATGCGGTGCGCGCTGAAATTGAAGATAAGGCGGCACGTGAAGGCTGGGAAGCGGTGTATGCCGAATTGTGCACGGTAGATGCTTTAGCCGGACAGAAATTTAAAGTCAGCGATAAGCAACGGATTATCCGGGCCTTGGAAGTGTTCAAGTTAACCGGTCAACCTATTACCAAACTACAAGCAGAACAGCCCAAAAATGTACCATATCGTTACACTTTTCATAATCACGCCTTGCTGCCAGATCGGGTAGAATTACATCAACGTATAGAAAAACGATTAGAAATAATGTGGTCAATGGGTTTTTTGAATGAAGTAGAAAGGCTTATTGAAAAATACGATTTAGATGAGAATTTACCCTCTATGCGCTCTGTTGGATACCGACAAGCTTTAGAATTTCTAAAGAAAAGTGATAAAAGTCTCAATAAAAAGCAGGAAATGGAGGATAAGGCCCTATTTGCAACACGACAACTTGCAAAACGTCAATATACTTGGCTCAGATCGTTGCAGGAATCGCATAAAATTCAAACATATTTTACGATAAAGCAGGCTCAAGAAGACTTGCGAAACTGTTACGGATAAAGCAAAATTTATGAACTGTCTTTTTTATAAATTTTAATTGAAAAATAAAGATAGTTTTTGCGCTGATTTTTAATTATTTTTGGAGTTATAACATGTCTAAAGGTCAAACTTTACAAGATCCGTTCTTGAATTCTCTCCGTAAAGAACGTATTCCAGTTTCTATTTTCCTTGTAAACGGTATTAAATTACAGGGTCATATCGAATCTTTTGACCAGTATGTGGTGCTATTAAAAAATACAGTAAGCCAAATGGTTTACAAACACGCGATTTCTACAGTTGTACCTGCACGTAATCCACGTCCTGCTGGTGCACCTGCTGGTGCTCAAGGCGCTGGTGGCTTCGGTGGTCAAGGCGGTGGCTTCGGCGGCGGTCAAGGTGGTGGCTTTGGCGGTCAAGGCGGCTTCGGTGGTCAAGGCGGCGGCTTCGGTGGTCAAGGTGGCTTCGGTGGTCAAGGCGGCTTCGGCGGTCAAGGTGGTTTCGGTGGTCAAGGTGCTGGCTTCGGTGGTCAAGGCGGCTTTGGCGGTCAAGGCGCTGGCTTCGGTAGTCAAGCTTCTGGTTTTGACAACGACTCTAAATTTGAAGATTCTCAAGAAGATGACAACAACCGTTAATCAATATTAAGGGCTTAAGTTCTCTTATAAAAAAACCGCTGAATTCAGCGGTTTTTTTATTGCTATTGATGGCGAGGTGAAAAGCCAGAATTAAAAAAACCAGTGCAGGCACTGGTTTTTCATTTTTTAAGACCTAGTTATTTTTACGGTCCAGGTTTGGATCTTTAATATCGACAAAGGCATTGCTGCGAATTTCACGTAACCAGCTGTCCAGTTCGGTATCAAACTGACGTTCACCTAGAATCTGGCGTGCCATACGTTCCTGGTATTCGCGGGTCATGTCCTGCTGGCGGGTATCTGTCACCTGTAGAATATGCCAGCCAAACTGGGTTTGAAATGGCTGGCTGATTTCACCTACCGGGGTGCTTTTCATTTGCTGTTCAAATTCAGGCACCATCACTCCAGGGCTAACCCAGCCCAGGCTACCGCCATCACGGGCAGAACCGGTATCGGTTGAGAAAGTACCGGCCAACACTGCAAAATCTTCACCAGCTTTGAGGCGGTTATACAAACTGTCAATCATGTGCTTGGCATTTTCTGGGCTCACCACTTCTGTTGGCTGAATCAGAATATGACGGGTTTGATATTGTGGGACCAGCGCGCGCTGTTCACCGGCTTTACGATCGACCAGTTTCAGCACATGAATACCATCATTGACTGCAATCAGCTCAGTGGTCTGACCGACGTCAAGTGCACTTACACGTGCAGCCAGTTCAGCCGGAATTTCAGAAAGGCTGCGGAAACCCATATCAGCCGATTCAACTTTGGTGGCAGCTGTGCTGAACTGCTTGTTAATGGCATTGAGGTCATTGCTGTTATTCAGTGCAGTTTTAACCTGTTCCGCGGTGGCCTGTGCATTTTCACCGGATACGCGCACATGCAACACATGCGCCTGACTGCCTAAAGCGGCCTGACCTTGCGGGGTTTTCAGGAAGTTATCGACATCCTGATCGCTAATTTTAATTCGCGACATCACGACTTGCTGACGCAGACGGTTAATTGCCAAATCTTCAGCAATACGGTTGCGTAAAGAGGCATAGGTCCCCGGTGCAATACGGTCGACTTTCTGCTGGAAATCTTCCAGACTTTTGCTGCCATTTTGCTGGGCCACACGCATCACCGCTTCATTTAATGCTTTTTCATCAGGTTTGATGTTGTAACGTTTGACCTGTTCCAGCTGTGCCTGACGCACGATCAGTTGTTCTAAGGCTTGTTGTTGTAAATATTGGGCCGGTGGCACGGTTTTGTTTTGTGCCTGTAATTGTTGCTGCATTTCGGCAGCGGTTTGCGCTAAATCACTTTGTAGGATGACACTGTTATCCACCACGGCCACGACCTGATCTACAGTTTGTGCAAAAGCAGGTGCAGCTGAAGAAATACATAAAGCTAAGGCAGTGGCTTTAAAAAATTGTTTTAACTGTGGTGTCTTCATTAACGTTGTGTCCAAGTTTGATTAGTTCTATTAAACCCTAAAATACGGTTTTCAAGTAAAGATGCAAGTTTATTGTTGAAACTGCCGAGGCCTTTCAGGTTTAATTCGGCCATGATGGCGCGTTTCGGCTTGACGTTGTGATCGGAGACATCATCCAGATCATTATAATAAGAGCGGCCGTAGACCGAGATGCCCCAGCAGCAGGATTCATAGTTCACACCGAGTAAATATTCACGGGCGACGCTATTGTCCAAATCGTATTGGGCATGACCCAGAATACGCCAGTTGTTGTAGACCGGTTGAATGAACGAGGCCACCACCTGATCATAATGATCCTGACGGTTTGGAATATGACGACGGTTAATATAGCCGACATTGTATAAATTGCCTTGTTCACCGGTATAGAACAGGTGCAGATCGCGCTGGGCATTGTCACCGTTTGACATCCAGGCGGCATTGGCACCAATATTCAGGTTTTCGGTTAACTGGCTGGCCAGACTCACTACCGGGCCGGTGCGGCTTTCGGTATCAAAGCTGTCTGCAGTATTTTCCAGGGTCACACGGCGATCTTCAAAGAAGAAGCTTTGACCCAGGCTGGCACGAATCCGCTCTAAACCTACTTCATCAAACAGGCTGTAGCTTAAACCGAGTGACAGGAAGTTGTTGTCTTCCAGGCGGTCATGGCCGTAGAAACGGTATGGGCTAAACAGCTGGTCATAATTAATGGAAGCAGTGGCTGAATCAAAATTTGGATGGCCATCCTGCTTCTGATACGGCGCGTAGGCATAGAAGGCACGCGGGGTAATGGTTTGCAGGAAGCGACCTTCTTTTTCAAAGGTCAGACCGGCGTCCAGGGTAAACTGCGGTACCGTCACCGATTTGGTTTCGCTAGATGAATCAAACTGATTCAGCGCGTTTTGGGTGTCTTTGTCAAAGAAGGTGTTGACGTTGCGAAGTGATACTTCTGGAATCACAAAAGACCATGGGTTGCGGTAGTTATAACGTACTTTAAAATCGTTATAGATACGGGTACCACTTGGCTCATAGCTGTTCAGGTCGGTGGTACTGGCTTCCAGATTGTTAATATCTTTCTTGAAGTAAGCCGTGTCGTGGTTAAACTCAATCTGGAAACCTTGCGGATTACCAGTTTTATAGTTCAATAAGAACTGTGGTAAACGCGCATACGGACGGTCTTCATCTGGAATAGTTGGGTCCAGCGGCTGGAAATCTTCAACTTTTAGCTGCGCTCTTAAACCCGGAATGCCATTGCGATAATTTAGTTCCCAGGCGCGGCGTAAGTTCAGGTCGGTTCTGGAGTTCGGGTTGTTGTTTAAGTCAGCAAAATAGTCTTTATCTGAAGCGTAGTTATATTCCAGATTGGTATTGAACTGCTCGTTAATCTGCCAGTTATGCAGAAAGTGAAAATCCTTACGATCTTCATCATTGTATTTATTGTCAGAGGCCAGGTAGCCGCCCCAGATCTGACCCTGACCAAAATTCTCGGTCAGATAGCGGAATTCACCTTCCAGCATCGGGCCACGGTCACCAATATAGCGTGGTGTCACGGTGGCATCATAGTTTGGAGCCAGGTTCAGGTAGACCGGTACCGCCAGTTCAACTCCACCATCATTGGTAAAGCCAAAACTCGGGGTCAAAATACCGGTAGTACGACGGTCATCAATCGGGAAGTTAAAATATGGCACTGCCAGCACCGGTACATCTTTTACATACAGTTTGGTGCCACGGGTTTCACCGCGACCGGTTTCCTGATTTAGCTTGATTTCATCGGCCTGAATTTTCCAAGTCGGTGCCTGTTCAGGCGGGCAGGTGCTATAGGTGGCATTGTTCAATACCAAGGTATTGGTTGAAGTGCGGGCAATCTTTTCCGCCATGCCATGTGCGTGCTGTTCTTCTGCAATATAGAAGCTGTTGTGTAAATCGCCTTGCTGGGTTTTCAGGTTGTAATTGATCTGGTCGCTTTGCGCCAGTAAACCGGCTTGCGCCATTTGTACCCGGCCTTCGGCACTGGCATAGGTCTGGGTCTGGTCAATGGTAATTTTATCGGCACGAATCTGGCGGCCTTGCTGGTCAATTACCACATTGCCTTCTAAAACCGAATCCCCATTAGGATTATAGTGACCATAATCAGCGGTAACGGTCGAGGTGGCTTCTTCAGCAGCAACGGCCACGGTGTCCGGGCTAATTGGCGTGACCCAGGCGCCTTGACAATAGGCTGAACTCAGCTCTTGGCCAAAACGCTGCTGGGCTTCTGGCGCGGTTTTATCGACATAATACTGTTCAAAAAACGACTGGCCCGGATAAGCATCCTGAATGCTCTGTTTGAGTTGTTGATTGGTGATGGATGAAGCGGGCTCTGTGGTCTCTGCATGACTGCTCATCGCGTGTCCACATAACAGGGTCAAGATCGCAGTCGCTAAAGGATTAAATTTAAACTGATGCTTCATTTGTCTCATTAACCAAGAGTGCTTAATCGCAATTAATTATTGTCGCATCATAGAGAAAAAGCGCAGAAGTAGCTACACTTAGCACTTTAAAAACTCAGCCTGTATTAGAATTTATTGCAAATGAATACACAACGTGAACAATTGATACAAACATGGATTACATCTGTACTCGGTTCAGATCAATTTGAAACTCATTTTTTAGCAGGCGATGCAAGCTTCCGTCGTTATGCACGAATCAAATTGAATAATAAAACATTTATGCTGATGGATGCACCACCAGAAAAAGAAGATTGTGGTCCTTTTGTGACGATTGATGAATTTTTTGATGCGCATGGTGTACGCGTGCCGCATATCATCGCCAAAGATTTGCAGCAGGGCTTTTTGCTACTGGAAGATTTTGGTGATGTATTGCTCTCGACCCTGTTAAATGAACAGACTGTCGATGACTACTATGCACAAAGCTTTAAGCAGCTGATCCAATTGCAGTCCATTGCTGGCGAAGGCCATTTCCCGGACTATTCCTATGAAAAACTGATCAGTGAAATGGAGCTGCTCACCGACTGGATGTTGCCCTCATTACAGATTCAGCCAACCGCAGAAGAGAGCGCGTTAATCAAGCGTACCTTTGCTATTCTGGCCAATGCGGCTTTGGCCCAGCCACAAGTGATTGTACATCGTGATTTTCACAGCCGGAACCTGATGAAAATTGCAGGTGAAACCGAACTTGGGGTGATTGATTTTCAGGATGCGGTAATTGGCGCCGATACCTATGATCTGATTTCAATTACCCGTGATGCCTACGTGCAGTGGAATGCAGATCGTGTCTATCGCTGGTTTAAAACCTTTTATGATTTGCTGCCGGAAAGCGCCAAGCAGGAGCGTGATTTTGAGCAGTTCAAGAAAGACGCCGACCTGATGGCGATTCAGCGTCATATCAAGATTCTGGGTATTTTTGTGCGCCTGTTCGAGCGTGATGGCAAATCGGGTTACTTAAAAGATTTGCCGCGCGTGATGTGGTATCTACTGGAAGAATCGCAGCCTTATGCCGAATTGCAGCCTTTTATGCAGTTTATTCGTGAAAAAGTTATGCCGGCATTTGAAGCCAAATATGGTCGTTATGAGGTAGCTGCCTGATGAAAGCCATGATTCTTGCTGCCGGTTTAGGTAACCGGATGCGTCCTTTAACCTTGCATACGCCTAAACCCTTGCTGGAAGTGGGCGGTAAGCCGCTGATTGTTTGGCATATCGAAAAACTGCAGCGCATTGGCGTAACCGAAATTGTGATCAATACCGCCTGGCTGGGTGAAAAACTGGCTCAGGCTTTGGGGGATGGCAGCCAGTTTGGCGTTAATATTCTCTGGTCGCATGAAGGCGAAGGTCTGGAAACCGCAGGCGGGATTATTAACGCGCTGCCGCTGCTCGGCAATGAGCCCTTTATTCTGGTCAATGGCGATGTCTGGACCACCATGGATTTTGCGCCATTATTGTCGGTACAACTACAGGAACAGCTGGCGCATCTGGTGCTGGTGGAGAATCCGGCGCAGCATCCGCAAGGCGATTTCACCCTCTCGGAACAAAAAGCCTATACCTTTGATCAGGAAAAATCCGGTGAAAATCTGACCTATAGCGGTATTGCCGTGATTGATCCGCAGATGTTCCAGGGCCTGGAAGGTGGCAAGCGTCCACTGGCACCGTTATTGAAACAGGCCATGCAGGATGAAAAAATTGCCGCCAGCAAATTGCAGGGTGTCTGGGTTGATGTTGGCACTCCTGAGCGATTAAATGCACTGGATCAACAAATTCAGCAAGGTGTGTACGCTTAAGTGCATATTCACTAAGCACTCGCTGCTGTGACTTGGCAGATAAATCGGTATACTTTCAGCTAACTTTTTCGAGACGTTCATTGTTTATGCATACGTTTTTTCAGGAACTCAAGCAGGGTAGTCAGGCCTTGGGTTTAGAGCTCAGCGATGAGACTTTAAATTTATTACTCCAATATCAAGATGCTTTGGTGCTATGGAACAAAGCGTATAACTTGACCGCAATTCGTGATCCGAAAGAAATGCTGGTCAAGCATTTGCTCGACAGCCTGAGTATTCTCAAAGATTTACCTGCCGGCCGTTTGCTGGACATTGGTACCGGTGGCGGTATGCCGGGCATGATCATTGCCTTATGTCAGCCGGAACGTCAGTGCGTGTTGCTGGACTCGAATGGCAAAAAAATCCGTTTCTTGAAGCAGTTTATTGCCGATCTGAAACTGCAAAACGTGGTGGCGGTCCAAACCCGAGTCGAAAATGAAGACAGTATCCGTGAGTTAGGCCAGTTTGATGTCATCACCAGCCGTGCCTTTGCATCTCTGACCGATTTTGTGGCGGCATCAAAACCGTTTATGCATGGACAGAGTATTATTGCTTCCATGAAAGGTCTGATTCCGGCCGATGAGGTTGAAGCATTGAAAGATGAGTTCAGCTGTGAAATTATCGAGCTAAAAGTTCCACGTCTGGACGAACAGCGTCATCTACTTTTATTAAAACATATTTAATTCATTCTAAGGATTGGGGTTACCATGGCACAAATTATTGCGATTGCGAACCAGAAAGGTGGTGTCGGTAAAACTACAACCGCAGTAAATTTGGCAGCATCGTTAGCTGTTTTGAAAAAGCGCGTTTTACTTGTGGATATGGATTCACAGGGAAATGCCACGATGGGTTCTGGTATCCAAAAAAACGACCTTCTATATTCCATTACCGATGTGTTGCTGGGCGAAGTGCCAATTGAAACGGCCATTACCAAATCGGAAGTGGGTTATAAGGTTTTAGGCGCAAACCGTGATTTGTCCGGTGTGGAACTGGCTATTGCCGAGCAGGAAGGGCGCGAGTTTATTCTGCGTGATGCACTGGGCGAAATTGAAAAAAGTTTTGACTATATTATTGTCGATTGTGCGCCAAGCTTAAGCTTAATTACCGTGAATGCGCTGGCTGCGGTACAGGGCGTGATGATTCCAATGCAATGTGAATACTATGCACTGGAAGGCCTGGCCGATTTAACCCAGACCATCGACCGGATTCAGCAGGCCTTAAACCCAGAGCTGGAAATTATTGGCGTGCTGCGAACCATGTACGATGCGCGTAATGCATTAACCCGTGATGTGTCTGAAGAGCTGCAGCAGTATTTTGGCAAAAAACTGTATGACACCGTGATTCCACGTAATGTGCGTCTGGCCGAAGCACCGGCGCATGGTTTGCCTGTAATTTATTTTGAGAAAAGTTCAAAGGGTGCAGTTGCTTACCTGAATCTGGCAGCTGAAATGTTAAAGAAAAGCAAAGTGAAAAAAGGAAGTAAAGCATGACCATAAAAAAACGCGGACTCGCCAAAGGTCGTGGTTTGGATGCCTTACTTGGGTCGATCCAGAAAGAAAAATTACAACTTGAAGCCCAGTCTTTGGATCATGGTCAGCTAAAACAGATTGATGTGCATTTATTAAAACGGGGTGAATATCAGCCACGCCGTTTTATCCATGAACAGGACTTACAGGAACTTGCCGCCTCGATTGAAAAACACGGGGTCATGCAACCGATTGTGATTCGTCCGATTGATGACGAACAGCATCCGTATGAAATTATTGCTGGTGAACGTCGCTGGCGTGCCGCACAGCTGGCGGGACTCACCGAAGTTCCGGCAATTGTCCGTGACCTGACCGATCAGGTGGCGATTGCACTGGCTTTAATTGAAAATATTCAGCGTCAGGATCTGAATCCGATTGATCAGGCCATGGCCTTGCAGCGCTTCCATGACGAGTTTGGTCTGAGCCATCAGGAAATTGCCGACACCGTCGGTAAGGCACGAACTACGGTCAGTAACCTGTTGCGTTTGTTGACTTTAACTGAAGAAGTTAAAGACCTGATGCAGCAAGGGCTGCTGGATATGGGCCATGCGCGCGCCATTTTGACCTTAAAAGCCAAAGATCAGCTGAAAGTGGCTGAACTGGTGATTGAAAAGAGTTTGTCGGTCCGTCAGACCGAACAGCTGGTGCGTGACTGGAGCGCACCAAAAACAGAAAAACCAAAAGCAGAACCGGCACCGGATATTCAGCAACTGACACAACGTCTGTCAGAGCGTTTCAGTGCCAATGTCAAAATTGATCATAACAAGCAGGGTAAGGGGAAGCTGGTGATCAGCTATCACTCCTTAGAAGAACTAGATGGTATTTTAAATATCTGCTTGGCTGATTAATTTTTATTGTAGATTTATTGGGGAAAATCGAATGTGGGAATTGGTAAAAGCAGGCGGTTGGCTGATGCTGCCGTTACTGTTGTGCTCTGTGTTTACGCTGGCCATCAGTATTGAGCGTTTTTTACGTCTTAAGCGTGCCGGTGTGGTGCCGAAAGCCTTGCAATTACAAACCGGACAGCCGGTGCAAGGCGTGTTACAGCAGTTGCAGCAATCGGAAAATTTACAGCACAGTACTTTGGGCCGAATCTTTATGGCTGGTGCGCAAAATAAACACCAGTCTGAACAGTTTGCGCGTGCGCAGATGGAAGCGACAGCCTCTCAGGAAATTGGCTATCTGGAAAAAAATATTAATTTCCTCGGGACTTTAAGTGCTGTGGCGCCGCTGCTGGGCTTATTGGGGACCGTTCTGGGGATTATTGAATCTTTCCTGATGATTGATATCAGTTCAAGCAACCCGACTTTAATGATTCCGGGGATTTCCAAGGCGCTGATTACCACCGCAGCGGGTATGCTGATTGCGGTGCCGGCCTTATTTGCTTACCGTTATTTCCAGCGTCTGGTACAGGAATATGTGGCCGAGCTGGAACAGCAGGCGACATTGTTTCATGCTGCGCTGTTTCATCAAACCCAGATTGTTGATGAAGACATTAAAAAAGCAGGCTAAGGTGACCTATGAAATTCAAACGCTCGCAAGTGGAAGATATTCATATTAACCTGACACCGATGATTGACTGTTTGCTGTTTATTCTGGTGTTCCTGTTACTGTCCACCAGTTTTAACCAGTTTAGCCGGATGAACCTGACCTTGCCGGAAGCGCAAGGGGTGCCACCGAAAGCCTATGACCAGAAAGTCGAGGTGGTGGTCGATGCCTCCGGGCATTATTCAGTCAACGGGCAGGCGCTTTCCAGTAAGGAAGTTGCTGATTTAAATACAGCAATTAAACAAATTTCCAATGATCGACGTGATTTAATGTTTATCATTGCGGCAGACGCGAAAGCTTCTCATCAGGATGTGATTCGTGTCATGGATGTTGCGGGACAACTGGGTTTCGTCAACATTAACATCAGTACGAAAGTACCAACTCGAGGCTATTAGTGAATCCGGATTATAAAGTCTACCTGCGTCTACTCGGTTATTTAAAACCTTTCTGGGGAATCGCAATTCTGGTTGTGGTGGGTTTTGCCATCAATGCGGCGACTGAGGTATCAGTGGCCAAGTTGCTGGAAAAAATTATTACGGCAATTCAGGAAAAAGACTACACCTTCACCCACCTGTTTCCTTTTCTGGTGGTGCTGTTGATGTTTTTTCGCGGTGTCGGCCTGTTTCTGGGTGGCTACTATACCGCGGTCATTTCACGTAATCTGGTGTTTAATGTGCGCCAGGAAGTATTTGCCAAATTGCTGCGCTTACCGTCGCAGTATTATCTGGACAATACCAGTGGCCACATTACTGCCAAAATCATGTATAACGTGGAGCAGCTGACAGCAGCCTCCACCGAATCTTTACGTACCTTGCTGCAACAGGGTTTAATTACCATTGCCTTGCTTGGTTACCTGTTTTATAGCAACTGGCGTTTGACCATCTGTATCCTGATTTTTGCCCCGCTGATTGGCCTGTTAATCCGGAAAGCCGCCAAGCGTATGCGTAAGCTGTCAATTCAGGTGCAGGATACCATGGGTGATGTGAACCACGTGGTGCAGGAAACCGTAAACGGCAATCTGGTGGTGAAAGGTTTTGCAGGTCATCAATACGAGCAGGAACGTTTTAAACAGAACTCGCTGGAAAATTTGCGCCGTGGCCTGAAAATGGTAGCTGTGCAGCAGCTAAACAGTCCGGTGGTACAGTTGATTATGTCGATTGCACTCTCCATCGTGATCTGGATTGCACTGCGCCCGGAAATTTTACGCGATACCTCAGCTGGTGAATTTGTGGCTTATATTACTGCTGCCGGGATGCTGAGCAAACCAATTAAAGCGCTAACCGATATCAACGAAAAACTGCAACGCGGTATGGCGGCGGCGCATTCTGTATTTGAACTGCTGGATATGCCGGAAGAAAAAAATACTGGTACCTTAACTCCAGCCTTAAAAGGCAATATTGAATTTGATCAGGCCAATCTGGTCTATGCCGATGGCCATCATGCCATTCATGACTTTAGCCTGAATGTTAAAGCCGGTGAAACCGTGGCACTGGTCGGACGTTCAGGGGCGGGCAAAAGCTCACTGGTTAATTTGCTGGTGCGTTTTCAGGAATTATCTTCAGGCCAGATCAAGCTGGATGGGTTGGATATTCACGAGATTGAACTGAATAGTCTGCGTACCCAAATTGCCATGGTGAATCAGCAGGTGGTGCTGTTTAACCGTACCGTGCGTGAAAATATTGCGTATGGTCAGCTGGAAGGTGCGTCGGATGAAGAGATCATCGCGGCGGCCAAAGCGGCGTATGCGCATGATTTTATTATGGCCTTACCACAAGGTTATGACACACCACTCGGTGCGCAGGGTTTAAACCTGTCCGGTGGTCAGCGTCAGCGTATCGCGATTGCCCGTGCTATTTTGAAAAATGCACCGATCCTGATTCTGGATGAAGCGACCAGTGCATTAGACAATGAATCTGAATACTTTATTCAACGTGCCTTTGATGCAGCGATGCAGAATCGTACCACCATTGTCATTGCACACCGTTTATCTACCATCGAAAATGCTGACCGTATTGTTGTGATGGATCAAGGGCGTATTATTGAACAGGGTACCCATCAGGAACTGTTAAACCAGCAGCGTGCTTATTATCAGTTGCATCAGCGCAATTTCGAGGAATAATCAGCCATGTCATTTGCACAATTCATTCAGGACGCTTGGAACAAGCAAGCCAAATGGTTGGTTGTGCTACGGCCGTTGGCGCTGTTATATCGTGGTGGCAGTGTGCTGAATCAGAAGCTGTATGCTTCGGGGATGAAAGCAGCCTATACCGCACCAGTGCCGGTGATGGTGATTGGCAACATTACCGTAGGCGGTAGCGGCAAAACGCCGCTGCTGATTCATCTGGTTAATTATCTGCATAGCCTGAATGTGCGTGTTGGGGTAATTAGCCGCGGCTATGGCGGCAAAGGCCCATTCCCGGCCTATGTTGATTTTGAATCGACGCCGGACATGGTCGGCGATGAACCCTGTCTGATTGTACAATCTACCGGTGCGCCAATGGCGGTCGGTGCCAATCGTCAGCAGAGTATTGAATTGCTGCTGTCCAGACATGAACTGGACCTGATTATCAGTGATGATGGTTTGCAACATTTGGCGCTCAATCGCCAGTTGGAATGGATTGTGCTGGATAATAATCGCGGTCTGGGCAATGAAAAAATTCTGCCTGAAGGTTATTTGCGGGAGCCGAAAAGCCGCCTGAATACAGCAACCGTGATTGAACATGCGGCACAGCCAAGTTCAGCGCTGAATATGCATCTAGAAGTGGCTGAGCCTTATTTACTTAATGCCATAGAGGGTAAGGTGTTTAATCCGCAAGATGCTTTTTATGCCGTGGTTGGGATTGGTTTTCCGCAGCGTTTTTATCGCACCTTAGAGTCGATGGGCATCCAGCAATTCCAGTGCCACGAATTTCCAGATCATCATGATTATGAAATTGATGACTTGCAGTTTGAAGATCATCAACCGATTATTACCACCGAAAAAGATGCGGTGAAAATTTTGCCCTTGCTGAAACAGTATCCTGATTTTAACCGGGAAATCTGGGTGGTGCCGGTTGAAGCGGTATTGTCACCTGCTTGTTATCAGGTTTTGCATCAACAGTTAGCGCAACTGGGTTTGACCCTGAATGAAGGACAGTTATGAAACACATCGTTATTCCTGCACGTTTTGCCAGTTCACGCTTACCGGGTAAGCCCTTACTTGAAATTCATGGCCGTCCCATGATTTTACGGGTGGTGGATCAGGCCAAAAAAGTTGAAGGTTTTGATGACTTATGTGTGGCGACAGATGATGTGCGTATTGCCGATGTCTGCCGCGCTGAAGGGGTGGATGTGGTCTTGACTTCAGCGGATCATCCTTCTGGGACTGACCGTTTAAGTGAAGTAGCGCGGATTAAAGGCTGGGCCAGTGATGACATTATTGTCAATGTGCAAGGTGATGAACCTTTGTTGCCCGCGCAGCTGGTGAAACAGGTGGCGCAGCTCTTGGTCGATCAGCCTGGCTGTTCGATGTCGACACTGTGTGAACCGATTCATGCACTGGATGAGTTCCAGCGTGACAGCATTGTCAAAGTGGTGATGTCCAAGCACAATCAGGCTTTGTATTTTAGCCGCGCGACCATTCCTTATGATCGTGACGGGGCGAAAAATGCCGTGCCGCAATTGCATGATCAGGCTTATCGTCATTTGGGCCTGTATGCCTATCGGGTAAAACTGCTACAGGAATATGTGACCTGGGACATGGGGCTGCTGGAGCGTCTGGAAAGTCTGGAGCAACTGCGTGTGCTGGAAAATGGTCATCGGATTGCGATTGCCGTGGCTGAAGCCAATTTACCACCGGGTGTCGATACCCAGGAAGATCTGGATCGTTTGAATACGCTTGATCTTGCGCATTTTGAATCGTAGAGCTGGCCATGCAGAATGAAGTGACTGCGCAGATTTATCCCTGGCAGCAAACAGTTTGGGATACACTAACGGGCAGATTTCCCCAGTTGGGCCATGGACTGCTGTTTTATGGTAAAAAAGGCTGTGGCAAAGAAGCTTTTGCGCAGCAGTTTCTGGCCTGGATTTTGTGCCAGCATCGTCATGAGCGCAATCTGCCCTGTGGCGAGTGCGGCAGTTGTCAATGGTTAAAATCAGATACGCATCCGAATTATGTTTATATCACGATCGATGAAGAGAATAAAAAACAAAACGCGAAAATTAAGATCGAGAAGATCCGTGATTTATTACCATTTGTGCAACAAACCGTAGATGGCTGGCGGGTCATTGTGATTGAGCCGGCAGAAGCCTTGAATATTGCTTCTGCCAATGCCTTGCTGAAAACACTGGAAGAGCCGGGCGAGCGGGTGGTGATTATCCTGCTGGCTGATCATTATTTGAAGTTGCCTGCAACCATTCGCAGCCGTTTACAGCATTTTGCCCTCGACCGGATTGCCCCGGAACTGGCCCATGATTTTTTAAGCCAGCACTTGCCGGAAAGCAGCGAGCAGCAAAAACAGCTGCTGATGAACCTGTCGAACCAGATGCCGCTGCAAGCCATTCAGGTGGCCGAGCAGGACTGGTTCTTTAAGCGCGCCGACTTTGTACAGGACTGGCAAAAATTGGTCAGTCAGAAAAATATGCCGATGGCAATTGCGACCAAGTGGAATAAAGAGCTGAGTTTTAGTGAATTTGGTCAGATGTTTGAATACTTGTTGTCAGATTTGATTTGTGTCAAGCTAAATCAACCGGTGAAAAACATCGACCTGACACTAAGTGCGCTGGCCGAGCAGTATTCGCTGGAAGCATTATTTGATATTTATAGTGATATACAACAATCAAAACAGATGACAGAGCAGAATGTTCAAAGCAATCTGATTCTTGATCAGCTGTGTATAAAATTGATGAATCTTTAAGGGGAAACAGTATGCAGCCACGTATGGGCGGAATTATCCAGGCCAATATTCCAGATTTAGAAACGCTCTATTTAAGTTATATGCCCTATGTGGTCGATGGCGGACTGTTTATTCCTTCCAAGCAACCGGTGCAGATGGGCGAAGAAATCTTTGTACTGGCCACTTTGCCGGAACAATCACAAAAAATTCCACTGACCGGTAAAGTAATCTGGATTTCACAAAAACAGAATGGGGTGAAATTACAGGGCTTTGGTATTCAGCTTAGTGGTGAAAAGGGTCTGTATTACAAAGCAGAAGCAGAAAGACTACTGGCAGGACTTAAGTCTTCAAATCGAAACAGTTACACTATGTAGTCTGTTCTAAGCTGTTGTAGGAAACGCCTGTGTTTGTAGATACGCATTGTCATTTAACCATGCTCGATTTAACTCCGTATGATGGAAATCTGGATCTGGCATTGGCGCAGGCGCGAGAAGCCGGCGTATCTAAATTTATGAGTATTTCGGTCGATCTGGACGACCATATCGAACTGGCAAAAATTGCCGCACGCCATGCAGATGTCGGTTATACCGTGGGTGTGCATCCTTGTGAAGATGCGGCCACTATGGCGTGTGCCACCACTGACTATCTGGTCGAGCTGGCACAACCGGAAAAAGTCTGGGCGCTGGGGGAAACCGGGCTGGATTATTATCACAGTACCGATTTTATTGCCGAGCAGAAAGACTGTTTTGCCCGCCATATTCATGCCTCGCAAATCGTAAAAAAACCGGTGGTGGTACATACCCGTTCAGCTAAGCATGATACGGTTGATATTATCCGCGCGGAAAAATCAACCCATGGGATTTTGCACTGTTTTACCGAAGATTGGGAAACCGCCAAAGCGGTACTGGACTGCGGTTACTATGTCTCTTTCTCGGGTATTGTGTCTTTTAAAAATGCCCAGGATTTACGGGATGTGGCCAAGCAGGTGCCACTAGATCGTGTCCTGATTGAAACCGATTCACCGTATCTGGCACCAATGCCATATCGTGGTAAATCAAATGAACCAAAATATGTCCCATATGTAGCCAAAGCCCTGAGTGATGTATATGATAAATCACTGGAAGAGATGGCTTTCATAACCATGCAGAATTTTGAAAACCTCTTGAACCAAAAGTAAAAATCTAGGATTTTTAAAACTGACCGATAAGTGCATAAGAGAGAGTTTATAGGGTGAAGATGGATCGTCAGGCTCAATTTCGAGCAAGAGAAACCTTAATTTTTCAAGTGGCAGAGCAATTGCTATTAGAAAATGGTGAAGCAGGGATGACGCTTGATGCCTTGGCCGCAGAATTGGACCTGGCCAAAGGCACGCTTTATAAACATTTCCAGAGTAAAGACGAGCTGTACATGTTGCTGATTATTCGTAATGAGAACATGCTGCTTGAAATGATCAAGGATGCTGAGAAAAAGTTTCCTGAACATTTGGCCTTCTTTATGCTGCATCACTTGCATCATCCAGAGCGTACGGTACTGTTCCATCAGATTGAAGAGCGCCTGTCGACTACCGGTATGGGCATCAACCATCTGTTTAACGAACTGTATCAGGTGCGTAAACAGCGCCTGCGTCTGATTATTCGCATGACCGAGCATTATCTGGAATCAATTCAGAGCAAAATGTCAGTGCGTGATTATCTGGCCTCGATCTGGTCATTGACGCACGGTGCGGCGGCCATTCTAAATTCCAGTTTTTACCAGCGTTATCTGGGTTCACGTGACACCTTGCGCGTGGCCTATATCGATCAGGCACTGGCCTTGCCGAAACAAGTTCAACATCTCGAACAGATCGTCTAAATCTCATGACTAGATCGCATCACTTCTCATCTGTTCGTGGTTTTACACTCATTGAATTGATGGTGGTGATTGTGGTCATGGCCATTGCTGCTTCATTGGTGCTGATGAATATCGGCGGGGTGGACCAGCGCAGTGCCATGCAGGCACGTGAAGTGTTTTTGATGGATGTGAAGAAGCTGCAACGCGAAGCAGATGATCAGTCGCGTGTGCTGGCCCTAAATGTGCAAAATGCCAGCGATGTGTCACCATTTCGTTATGAAGTTCTGGAATATTTGCCAGCAACCACCGCTACCGACAGTTCAAGCGTCATGCTCAGTCAAACCGCGACCCGCTGGCAAAAATATGCCGAATTTAAGATGCAAAGTTTGCCCGATGGGGTGAGCTTTCAAATCCTGCCCTTACAACACGGGTTTGAAAATGCGCAGAATGCCGCCTTGTTGCAAGGCGATGCCCCGAAACTGATCTGGCTGGGTAATGGTGAAGTCAAGCCGGTTCGAATTCAGTTTTATTTCGAGCAGCGTCCGGTTGGGGCTGAAATAGAAATTGATCATCTGGGTAAGATCGTGAATGAAGAATAAATTATTTTCAGCGTTCTCGCCTGATCTGCAAAAACTAGACCGGCTTTCCAGCTGTTCAACATCCGCGTACCGATTACGAGCACATCCGCATCAGACCCGATTCAAACGTATTGCCGGTTTTACCTTATTAGAAGTGATGGTGGCACTGGCGATTTTCGCTACAGCTGCCATGGCACTGACCCAAGTGGCCATGCAATATACCCAGTCCACCTCTCATGCCATTTTAAGAACCAAAGCGCAGTTTGTGGCCTTAAACGAACAGGCTCTAATGGAAATCCAGCAGGACTGGCTGACGGGTACGCAATCAAAACAGGTCACCCAGCAAGATGAAAACTGGCAAATTGATAAAAGTGCACAGCCGACCATTAGCCCGAATGTGCAGCGGGTAGAAGTGCAGGTCAGCTTATTTAACCCCGATACCGGCCAGGTGGAAGCTGGCATCACCCATTTGGTGTTTTTTAATCATCGGGTGGCGCAATGATTAAGGCTAAACGCGGATTTACCCTGGTCGAACTGCTGGTGGCCATTGCCATCTTTGCGGTGCTGTCTGCCTTGGGTTGGAAAGTATTTGATTATCTGGTCAAGGTCAAAGACCGTAACCAGTGGCATGAACAGCAGTTAGAAGGATTGCAGGGTGCCTATCAGCAAATTTTACGTGATAGCATTCAGATTGTGCCGCTGACCGCCAACATCAATAATGATATTCAGCCAGCTTTGGTATTACAAAACGGCCGTTTTAATTTTAGCAAGACCGGTGTGACCGATCCTTTGCAGCAGGGCATTGCCCCCACTGAACGGATTGAATATCAGTACCGGGCCGACGAACAAAAACTGTATCGTCTGAAATATGCCAATTTGCATCAGTCCGGGCAGGATCAGCCGGTTTCCAGCGTGTTATTGGGCGATGTTAGCCAATTTCAGGTCAGTGTGCTGAATCCGCAGGAACTGAGTAACTGGCCAGACAGCAGTATTGACTTAAATGATGATCAACAAAAACGTAAACTGCCAAAAGGCATTAAAATAAATTTAACCGTACAAGATGTACAATATGAATGGATTTTTAGCCTGTTAAATACCGACTTCCTGAAATCAGACAATAAAACCACATCATAAGACAGGCAGTGAATGGGGCAATGAGACAGAACATAAAACAGCAACAGGGTATTGCGCTAATCACCATTTTAATGATGGTGGCATTGGCCACCATTTTGGCGGCGACCATTGCCAAACGTCAGGCCTATACAGCAGAAAGTACCGCTTATTTAATGCGGCAGAACCAGTCCTTGCTCTATGCCAAAAGTGCCGAAGCCTTCTTTGCTGAATTGCTCAAAGATGATGCTGAAAATGCTGCCGAGGTCGATCATCTGCAAGAGAACTGGGCCCAGCCAATGCCAGCTTTTCCTGTTGATGATGGTTTTGTGTCGGGTGTGTTGAGTGATGAATCGGGGAAATTCAATTTAAATGCCTTGCTGAATGACAATGGTGGTGTCAATGAAAATGCCAAACTATATTTTGAACGGCTGCTGGTGCGTGTTGGCTTGCCTGCCCAAATCAGTGAAGCGGTAATTGACTGGCAAGATGCCGATGATTTACCCATCGGGCCGATGGGTGCCGAGAGTAGCTATTATCAGGGCCTACCTAATGGTTATTTACCTTCAAATTCCCTGTTTTATAGTGTCGAAGAACTGAAACAGGTGCGCGGCTTTGAAGAGGGCCAATATCAGCTGTTACTGCCTTATGTCAGTGCTTTGCCGAACCGCAGTACCAGTATCAACATCAATACGGCACCGGCTTTGGTGCTGGCCAGTATTGATGACAAGCTGGATGTGAACCAGATTCAGCAGGTGCTGGAACAGCGTCAGGCCAATCTGGAGCATTTTGCCAATACGCAGGAACTGTGGGAGCTGGATGCCTTTAAACAGGTGGATGCCGCCCTGAAAGCTCAGGTCGGTGCTTTACTGGGGGTACAGTCCAATTACTTTAAGGCAAAAATTGAAGTGATGCTGAGTGAACGCAAACGCCAGTTTAGTAGTGATCTGGTGCGCGATAAAAAAACGGTTTATGTGGCCTATCGCAGCATGGCACCATTTTAAAACACAGCCTTTCAGCGCAATTTTCACTGTGCATAAAGCGAGATAGGTTTTAGCTATCAAGTTAAACAGCAAATTTAATGCTTTATTCCTTTAATTTTGCTTTATAATTAATAGTCGATTCACAAATAATCTGGCCTGATCGGGACACATGTTAATTCGTAAGTTATTTAAGTTTGAAAATGCTCATATTGTGCGTAACTGCACTTCAGACCGCTGTAAACGTTCAATACACGGCCATAGCTATAAAGTTGAGCTGTTACTTAAGGCAACGAAATTAGATCATGGTCAAATGGTCTATGATTTTGGCTTGCTAAAAGGTGTGATTAAAGAAATTTTTGATTCTTTCGATCATGCGATCTGTTTCTGGCAACAGGACAATCCGGATTATATTCAGGCCTGCCAAAACTTCAGTGCACGCTGGGTCTCTTTACCAGTATCGCCATCTGCCGAGCAGTTTTCCCGTATTTTCTTCTTTCTGGCGCAGCAGGTGCTGGCCTCAACCATCACCCAGAATGGTGAAGGTGATGTTGAAGTCTATTCGGTAATTGTGCATGAAACCGATACCGGTTATGCGCAAAGCTTTTTAGAAGATATTGAAAACGAACAAATGGGACGGCTTGCCCTGGATCAGATCGAGTTTTCAGCGCAGGTGCGCGCGGAATGGTCAGATCCCGAGATGTATGAAAAATTGAAACAGGGTATTAAATTCCAAAACCCAAGCGTAGATTTACAGGTTAAACTCTAATACACACATCCTGACATGGATATAAAGGATTTAATACAGGTATGTCTTTAACTGAACAGCAACACGCGAAACTGGAGAAGGTTCAGTTAGATGCGAGCTGGAAATATGCCCTGAGCGATTTTTTGCTGGGTGAGAAAATGGATGCCTTAAAAGCATTCCTACTCGAAGAAAAACAAGCCAATAAAGTGATTTATCCACCAAGTGGCTTAATTTTTAATGCACTAAATACCACGCCGCTAGAGCAGGTCAAAGTCGTTATTCTGGGCCAAGATCCTTATCATGGTCCGAATCAGGCACATGGCCTGAGCTTTTCTGTGCAGAGAGGGGTTGCATTACCGCCATCTTTACGTAATATTTTCCATGAGTTACATACCGACTTGGGGCTAGATATTCCCAAGCATGGCGATTTAACCCGTTGGGCGGAACAGGGTGTGCTGCTGTTAAACAGTGTCCTGACTGTTGAGGCTGCACAGCCAACATCGCATCAGAAGCGGGGCTGGGAAGAATTTACAGATCATGTGATTGATGTCCTAAATGAACAGCGTGAGCATATTGTGTTCATTTTATGGGGTGCCTATGCACAGCGTAAGGGACAACGCATTGATCCGAATAAACACTTAATCTTGAAAGCCGCACATCCGTCGCCGCTGGCGGCAAACCGTGGTGGTTTTTTTGGATGTAAAGTGTTTTCAAAAACAAATAATTACCTGAAACAACATGGCATTGAGCCTATAGACTGGCAGCTGGACGCATGACACAAACTCCCGTATTGAAACAGTATCATCCCGATTTAATTGTTGAAGAAGCACAAAATGGCTGGCGTATTGTTCGTTTGAACCGTCCAAAGTCGTTGCATGCACTGGATGAATCTATCGTGACTGCTTTACTGGAAGTCTTTCAGGACTTTCATACGGATGAGCAGGTGAAAGCCATTTGGCTCGATTCCACTACACCAAAAGCTTTCTGTGCCGGTGGCGATGTGCGCAAACTGCGTCAACTGGTGATTAATGACGAAGTTGAGGCAGCCAATAAATTCTTTGAACAGGAATATGCGCTGGATTTGTTGCTGCATAACTATGCCAAACCGGTTCTGGTCTGGGGTGAAGGTTATGTGATGGGCGGTGGTTTGGGTCTGTTTATGGCAGCGCCGTTCCGTCTGGTAACCCCGCATTCACGTCTGGCAATGCCGGAAATTAATATCGGTCTTTATCCAGATGTAGGTGCATCGCGCTTTCTGGCAGATCGGGGTGCTATTGGTTTGTTCACTGGTTTAACCGGTTCGATTATGACTGCCGCCGGCGCTTACGGAATTGGCTGGGCCACACATATCTGTGATGTCGCACGTGATGTGGTGTTGGACCGGATGATTAATATTGACTGGGATCATTATCCGGCCGGGGATTTCCGTGCTATTGATGATACCTTAAACAGTATGCACCGTCCGGTTGGACCGGGGCCATTACAGAATTCGTTGGATGTGATTCATAGCGTGTGTCGTGGTGTCAACTTTGAACATGACTATGAAGCAATTGTCGGTCTAAGTGATGCGCGTAGTGACTGGTTGCGTCAGGCCAGTGAAAACCTGCAAAAAGGTTCACTGACAACTGCAGCCCTAAGCTGGTTATTATGGCAATGGGGCAAACAGGTGCATTCATGGAATGAAGTGTTTGAACTGGAAACCCAGATTTCGGCCTGGAAAATCAATCATCCTGACTTTGTCGAGGGTGTGCGTGCCCGTCTGGTCGATAAGGATTTATCTCCAGAGTGGAAGCAGGGCGCTGATCGCAGCCTGAAAGGTATTCTGGCTGATGATCCACCGGTGACGTCAATTCAAAGCTGGAATGACCTGCTGAAACGTCATGGTGTTATCAGCTGATTTATGTCTGATGTAGAAGTTTATTCTGATGAATACTGGATGCAGCATGCTTTTGAGCAGGCTGCATTAGCGGCCTCGCAGGGAGAAATTCCTGTCGGGGCAATTTTAGTCAGTCGGAACCAGATTATTGGGTCAGGCTATAATGCGCCCATTTCCCTGAATGATCCTACTGCGCATGCTGAAATTCTGGCGATTCGTCAGGCCTGTAGCCACATTGCAAATTACCGTTTGCCGGAAGATACCACGCTCTATGTCACGCTAGAGCCGTGTACCATGTGTGTGGGTGCGCTGATTCATGCCCGGGTAAAACGGGTAGTATTTGGTACCACCGAGCCGAAAGCCGGTTCTCTGGTTAGTGCACGCCAATTGCTGGACAGTGGCTATTATAACCATCTGTTTGAGTTTGAATCGGGCTGTTTGCAAACCCAGTGTGCAGCCCAGTTGAGAGATTTTTTCAAGCTGCGTCGTGAGCAGAAAAGACAGCAAAAATTACAACAAAAGTCCTTAAATGATCAGAATCTTTAAAGCATTTTCCTCTACACTAAGCCGTGTACGTGATTGAATCCCTTTAGGAACAATAAAATGAACGCTATTCAAATTAAAAAAGAATTTAATGCGCCTGTAGCACAGGTATTTGAATTAATGTCGAAACATGCCACCTATAACACCGCTTTTGCACCTTTGCAGGTTAAGCGTGTCAAGGATTCCACTGATCCTGAACGCCCGGATGGTGTGGGTTCGGTGCGCCGGATGGGTTTTGGCCCGGTTAAGCCTTTGCAGGAGCAGATTACGGTGCTCGAGCCAAATCAGCGGATTGAATATAAAATTATTAAAAATCCGTTGGTGAAACATCATTTGGGCGTGATTGAATTTGAGCCTGTGGCAGAAGATAAAACCCTGGTGACCTATCGGATTGAGCTGCAGGCACGCGCGCCTTTTGTCAGTAAACTCATTCTTGCCCAGTTGAAAACTGCAATTAAAATCGGTTTAAGTAAACTGGCTAAATCTGTATAAAAATCTGTAAATATGTCTGGAAACGCAATGACAGTTCAAATTATTACCATTGATGGGCCAAGTGGCTCAGGTAAAGGTACGCTTGCCGCCAAACTGGCTGCACATTATCAATTTCACTTGCTGGATTCAGGCGCGCTGTATCGTCTGCTTGGGCTGTCATTGCATAAGGCAGATTTGCTGGAAAGTCTGAGTAACGAACTAAGCAAATGCATCGAAATTGCAACAAATTTAGACATCAAATTTCAGAGCACAGCAACCGGCACTCAGGTCATGCTGGATGGCGAAGATGTTAGCCAGACCATCCGTACCGAACGTGTCGGAGAATATGCTTCAAAAGTAGCAGCAATTCCGGAACTTAGAACGGCATTGTTGGCCCGTCAGCGTGCTTTTGCCCAGGCGCCGGGGCTGGTAGCCGATGGTCGTGACATGGCCACCTCCATTTTTCCTGAAGCACAAGCCAAAATTTATCTGACTGCATCGGCAGAGTCGCGCGCGCAAAGACGTGTAAAACAGTTGCAGGGTATGGGGCTGGATGCTAAAATGAACGACATTTTAGCTAATATCGAAGCTCGCGACAAACGAGATATGGAGCGCGAAGTTGCTCCACTCAAGCCAGCGGTTGATGCTTACATCATTGACAGTTCAGATTTGAACATCGATGAAGTCTTTCAACTGATGACACGTTATGTCGATCGGCAGTTAGCAAACTAAATTTATTCAGCGAATGCATAGCTTGATCAGTTTTATACGGACTATGTAAACGCTTAACTAAACCGGCCTTGTCTGATCCAAGACCGCTGACTTTATCGGAAATATCATGACCGAATCTTTTGCAGCCCTCTTTGAAGAAAGCGAATTAAACCTCAACGTTGAAAAGGGTGCTGTCATCCAAGGCGTTGTAGTAAGCATCGACTCTGATTGGGTAACAGTTGACACTGGCCTTAAATCTGAAGGTATTGTTGACCGTGCTGAATTCTTAAATGAACAACGTGAACTTGAAGTTCAAGTTGGTGATACTGTTGATGTTGTTGTTGAAGCTCTCGACAACGGTATGGGTCAAACAGTTTTATCACGTGAAAAAGCGAAACGTGCTGAAACTTGGACTAAACTTGAAAAAATCTTTGAAGACGGCGAAATCGTTACTGGTGTTATCTCTGGTAAAGTTAAAGGCGGTTTCACTGTTGACATCGGTCCAGTTCGTGCGTTCTTACCAGGTTCTTTGGTAGACACTCGTCCTATCCGTGACACCACTCACCTTGAAGGTAAAGAGTTAGAATTCAAAGTTATCAAGCTTGACGCTAAACGTAACAACGTTGTTGTTTCTCGTCGTGCTGTTATGGAAGCTGAATCTTCAGCTGACCGTGAAGCGCTTCTTGCTCAGCTTGAAGAAGGTCAAACAGTTACAGGTACGATCAAGAACCTTACTGATTACGGCGCGTTCGTTGACCTTGGCGGTATCGATGGTCTTCTTCACATCACTGACATGGCTTGGAAACGTATCAAGCACCCATCAGAAGTTGTTGAAGTTGGTCAAGAAGTTACTGTTAAAGTACTTAAGTTTGACAAAGAACGTAACCGCGTATCTTTAGGCCTGAAACAATTAGGCGAAGATCCATGGTTAGCGATCATGAGCCGTTATCCTAAAGGTTCTATCGTTAAAGCTCGCGTAACTAACTTAACTGACTACGGTTGCTTCGCTGAAATCGCTGAAGGCGTTGAAGGCTTAGTACACGTTTCAGAAATGGACCACACCAACAAAAACATCCACCCATCTAAAGTTGTTCAGATTGGTGACGAAGTTGACGTTATGGTTCTTGAAGTTGATGAAGAGCGTCGTCGTATTTCTCTTGGTATCAAACAAACTCGTGCTAACCCATGGGAAGAGTTTGCTAAGAACCACGACAAAGGTGAAAAAGTTTCAGGTACAATCAAGTCAATCACTGACTTCGGTATCTTCATCGGTTTACCAGGCGGTATCGATGGTCTAGTTCACTTGTCTGACATCTCTTGGAACGAACAAGGCGAAGAAGCGATTCGTCGTTACAAGAAAGGTGACACTGTTGAAGCGGTTATCCTGTCTGTAGACGCTGAAGGCAACCGTATCAGCCTTGGTATCAAGCAATTGAACAGCGATCCATTCAACGATTTCTTGGCTGCTAACGAACGCGGTGCGCTGGTTAAAGGTACTGTAACTGCAGTTGACGCGAAAGGCGCGACTGTTAAGTTAGCTGACGAAGTTGAAGCAACTCTGAAAGCATCTGAAATCAACCGTGATCGCGTTGAAGATGCAACTAAGTTCTTAGAAGTTGGTCAAGAAGTTGAAGCGAAAATCATCAACGTTGACCGTAAGTCTCGCTCTATCAACTTGTCTATCAAAGCGAAAGACGAAGCTGAAGAGAAAGAAGCAGTAGCTAACTTACGTCAAGCAACAGCTTCTCAAGACAATGGTCCTAAGACTATTGGTGATCTGATCAAAGCTCAGATGAACCACTAAGTAGCCGTGGAAAAGTATGATTAATGTAATTTAACTCTTACTTTTTACACAAATACTGTAAACGGTAGCGTAGTATTAACTTATTGCGCTACCGTTTTGTATTTAAACAGGTTATTATCGGTTTTAAGTTAAAGTAGCTTGATAATTAAAGAGGTCGCAGATGACTACTGAAGCACTTAATAAGTCTGACTTAATAGAGCGAATTTCCCTAAAAAATCCACATTTAGCGGAACCTTTAGTTGAAGAAGCTGTTAAGATTATGATTGATCAAATGATTGAATCACTGTCTGCAGATAACCGAATTGAAATTCGTGGATTTGGTAGCTTTGCATTACATCATCGTGAGCCACGTGTAGGTCGTAACCCGAAAACGGGCAAGTCAGTTAAAGTGGCGGCAAAAGCGGTACCTCATTTCAAACCAGGTAAAGCATTGCGCGATGCAGTGAACGCATCTGCAGAGAAATAATTAATTTATATCCTGAGGTGTGTTTATGCGTTACGTCTTAGTCGCATTATTGATTGTACTGTTTGGCTATTCATTGGCTCTGGTTTTACAAAACGGGACCGAGCTGTCGGTTGACCTTTTGTTCACTCAAGTTCCAGCCATGCGTTTGGGGTTGTTGTTATTACTGACCCTGGCATTGGGTGTTGTTGTTGGACTTTTACTGGGTGTGCAGATTTTCCGCGTATTCCAGACCAGCTGGGAAATCAAGCGACTGCGTAAAGATATTGACCATCTGCGCAAAGAGCAAATTCATACGGCACAGTTGGCAGCGGCTGAGGCAGCTGCAAATACGCGCCATGAAAAAACGGTAGTCGATATTCATCCGAATGATCGTTCATCTACACCTTTATAGTGGACGCTTGAATAAAGTTGAATGGCTTTTTTGAGGTCTGCAACTTGAAATATTTAACGCTTAAGAGCTGATCTCCTAAGCGTTTTTTTATGCAGCCATGTTTTGAAACGCTTAGTTTGTTCTATAAGGTTTTATAAATAAGCAGCTTAATTTAACTGCTTTGCTTATATTCAATAAAATTCACTTGGTTGCCAGATTTGAAATTCGTATAATGCTTTAATTTTGTCAGTTTTAAGGGTCTTCTCATGAGTATTATCGTTGCTTTAGATGCAAAAAGTCATTACGACGCAATGACAATTGCCGAGCAGCTAGACCCAGCCTTATGTCGGGTTAAGGTCGGTAAAGAGCTGTTTACCCATGAAGGGCCAGCAGTGGTCAAAGCACTGCAAGATAAAGGCTTTGAAGTTTTTCTGGATTTGAAATTCCACGATATTCCTAATACCACGGCTCAGGCTGTATGTGCGGCAGCAGACTTAGGGGTGTGGATGGTGAATGTGCATGCCTCTGGCGGCCGAAAAATGATGGAAACCTGTGTAGAGCGCTTAAAAGCAGGGAATTACAATACCCAGCTTATTGCGGTGACTGTTCTGACCTCAATGGGTCGTGAAGATTTACGTGATATCGGTTTAGATATTGAGCCATTTGAACAGGTGAAGCGTTTAGCTGCCTTAACCAAAGACAGTGGTTTAGATGGTGTGGTTTGTTCAGCGCAAGAAGCCAAGATGCTGCGTGACAGCTTGGGTCAGGAGTTTGCTCTGGTAACGCCGGGGATTCGCCCTGAAGGTTCAGCTGCAGATGACCAGAAGCGTATCGTCACGCCTAAACAGGCGATGATGGATGGTTCAACACATCTGGTGATTGGTCGCCCAATTACCAAGGCGGAACATCCTCGTCAAATGCTTAAAGATATTCTAGCGACGTTGTAATCTCCCTAAACCCCCCTTTTCCAAAGGGGGGACTCCTCCCTTTGTAAAGGGAGGTTGGAAGAGGTTAAATCTAAATCACTGCCAGAATACTGACCACGATAGGTGCCAATACTGACAACACAAAACCACTGACCATGGCATGCGGAATAAAGTCATTGCCACAGGCCTGTTTCACCATTGGTAAGGTCACATCCATCGCTGTAGCGCCGGCAGAAGAAATGGCCGCACGCGGATAACGCCAACCCATCAGATACATCAGCACAATCGCAAAGATTTCGCGGAATAAATCATTCATCAGGGCAATACTGCCCAGTTCAGCTGTACGCAGTTCACTAATTACAATCCCGCTCATGGAATAAAAGCCATAGCCTTGCGACAGCATGATCAGATCTTTTAGGGAAATGTGTGATAGCCAGAATAAGCAGAACAGCGCCCCTAAAATCGAGCCAACAATACAGCCCACTGGCACCAGCAGGATGTTCCAGTTTAACCAGGAGTGGTCAAGTGGTGCACGTGCGAGATCAAAACCAATCATTAGCATAAAGACCAGTAATAAATGCCAGGTACTAATATGTAAATTGAGCTGCCAATATTCACTGCCCAGATAAAGCAGATAACCAGCGGATAAAGCAATGAAGGCATAACTGATATTGAGTAAGGATTGTAGTACCAGACTGAAGGATACGCGTCCTTGGCTGGGCTGAAAACCGGCCCATTTAAACAGGCCATAACAGCAGGCGAAAGCGCCGAGACTGGTGCTAAATGAAATCAGCATTGCGCTGGTTAAAATACGTTCCGGTTGAGGGATTTGGTTTAAAGTCTGGGCAAATTCAAGTGAAATGGCGATGAGGAGAATATAGCTAAAATAAGGTAACAGTTTTAGCATAAGCTGTTGCAGCCAGCGGGGAAACCGGGCTGCAAAGGCATAGCCGAGATAGAGACAAAATAGTAGCTGGAAAATAAGCCAAAAGGATTGCATCTATACTCGCCTAAAATCAATTCCTGCTTATTATGCCTGAATTAGCTGGCCAGCTGTTGTTTTGCACGTTTATTCAGTAAGCGATAATCGGCCGGATTCACTTTCTGGGTTTTTAACCAGTATTTCCAGGTATAGGTCGGCCAGAGGGCAAAGTTTTTACCGCCATCTTGCTGATACCAGCTGACACAACCGGATTGCCAGATGGTCCCGGCCAGCATCTCCTGAACATAACGGTTATAGTCATCATGAACCTGATCTTTAATAACTATAGCATCGGTCTGGGTACGTTCGACCAGCTTGATCATCTGCAAAATATAGTCAACCTGTGCCTCAATCATAAACACTACGGAATTATGCGCCAGCACGGTATTGGGGCCTAGCAGCTGGAACAGGTTGGGAAAGCCTTTGGTGCAAATGCCATAATAACTTTCGGCGCCATCTTTCCAGGCCTGTTTCAGCTCCACGCCATGTTCACCGACACAATCAAACGATTTCAGATAAATGCGCGGATCGGTAATAAAACCGGTGCCATAAATCAGACAATCAATTGGGCGTTCTTTGCCATCTTTGGTGATGATGCTGTGTTCAGTCAGCTCCTGAATGGCATCAGTCACCAGTTCGACATTGGTGCGATTAAAGGTCGGATAATATTTATTGGAGACCAGAATACGTTTACAACCCATAATGTAGTCGGGAATCAGCTTGGCGGCGATGCGTTTGTCCTTGACCTGATATTTTAAAAAGGCTTCGGCCAGTTTCTGGGTATATTTCATTACCCCTGGTTTTACAATCGGCACCACGCGGGATTCATTGGACCAGTACAGGCGGGCGCGGTGCAGTTTTCTAAACCAGTCAAACTTTTTAAACAGCTTTTTTTCAAGCTGGCTATAGAGTCGTTCATCGCGTGGAATCACCCAGGCGGCGGTACGCTGAAACACATACAGCTGTCTGGTTTGTGGGGCAATTTCCGGAATATATTGAATGGCACTGCCGCCAGTACCAATTGAGGCGACATTTTTACCGTTTAAGTCGTATTGATGATCCCACTGCGATGAATGAAAGACCTTGCCTTTAAATTTTTCGATCCCCGGAATATGTGGAATTTGCGGCACATGCAAGGGTCCGGAGGCAAATACCACGTATTGGGCAATTAGCTTGCGCTGCTGATTGAGCTGTAAATGCCATTCGCAGTCCTGTTCCTGATAATGCGCAGACAGGACTTCAGTCTGAAACTGGCAATAATCTCTGAGCTGGAACTGATCGGTCAGGCCCTGAATATAGGCAAAAATCTCTGGCGCTTCGGCATAGCGTTTTGACCAGTCGGTTTTGGGCGCAAATGACAGGGAATACATATGCGATTGCACATCACAGGCCGCACCCGGATACTGGTTTTCCCGCCAGGTACCACCAACCTCATTGGCTTTTTCCAGAATAATAAAATCGGTGATCTGTTGCTGCAGTAGGCGAATGGCCATCGCCAAGCCACCAAAACCGGCACCAATAATGGCAATTTTAGTTTTTTGAACGGCATGATTTGTAGAAAAATCATGATTTGACAATGCATCATGCATAGTTGTATATCCTTTTCTTTTTATTTCTATGATTAGCATATAAGCGGGTCAGTGCAGATGCCATGATAGCACTGACAGAAAAATTGATATTTTCGGCAATTTAAAAATAGTGAATGATATAGTAAAACAGATATACAGACGTGACTCAAGCGCCCCTATGAAACGATCCATTCTCGGTCTCATGTACTTAATTCAAGGTATGCGAAATGCCGGAATTGATGTGGATGAGCGTTTGCAAAGTATCGGGCTGCATGCAGATGCACTGGATGCCAGTTCGGTGATTCATCCGCGACTGGAACTGGATATTCTGAAGATTATTGGCGCCGGGGTGCGACCTGAGCAGGGTATTTTTATTGGCCAGCATTATGCACTGGCCGGTTATGGTCCCTTGCTGATGTTACTGGTGACCTCTGACACTATTGCGACCGCGATTGAAAAAGGCATTCAGTATCAGGGGCTGACTCATCTGACCGGGCAGCTAAAGCTGAAACATGAAGCAGATCGGGTGGCGCTGCAATATCTGCCGAATGATCTGGATAGCGATTTGGGTATGCTGCGGGCGCAATGTGAAATTTCCGGGACTTTCAAGTTTATTCAGGATCTTTACAAGATGATGAGCCTGAATGTGCCGCAAATCCGTATTGAACTGCCATTTGCACGTCCAGATCAGGCACAGGCCCTGGTGGCTTATCATGACTATTATGGTCATGACTTGTGTTTTGGCCATGACCATGCAGCGTTCTGGTTCGAGCAGTCGGTGCTGGAAGTGAAAATTCCATCCGCCGATTCAATTACCTTTAAGACCTTTGAAGAAAAGTGTATTCAAGAGCTGCAGCGCTTAAAACTGGAAGATCAGGCACCGACCTTGGTGCAGCGGGTCAAAGATTATCTGGAATTGCAGCAGGGCGTGATGCCGACCATGGCCGAAACCGCGCAGGCCTTACAGATTCCAGAGCGCACCTTGCGTCATCAGTTACAGCAGCTGAACACCAGTTATAAACAGATTCGTGAAGATTTAATTAAAGACAAGGCATTGAGATTAATTGAATATCAAGCTTATTCAATTGAAATGATTGCAGAGTTACTGGGTTATTCAGAACCTGCGGCCTTTAATCATGCCTTTAAACGCTGGTTTGGACAAAGTCCGCGCCAGTATGGGAAATAGCCTAAGCATTTTAAACCCAAAGTGGTATATTGTGCGGCGGTTATCTTCGTTATCATTTATTAACCCCAAAAGTACTGAATAATATGTCTGACTTCAACTCATCCCACAACACAGCATATACTCCATTGTCTCCGGCAGAACGCTATGCACAGGCGTTGGCGTCGGGGCAGTTCATGCCAGATGAAGCACAGGCCGAAGCGGTACACGAGCTGGATCGGGTGTGGCAAGAGTTAATTCAGCGTTATAAAGCCTCGAAAAAGGCCTTTCGCCGTTTTCGTCGTCAGACATCTCCGCGCGGTGTGTATATGTGGGGTGGGGTTGGACGCGGTAAAACCTGGCTGATGGACCAGTTCTATGAATCAATTCCGTTTCGCCGCAAAATCCGTATGCACTTCCATCACTTTATGCAGCATGTGCATCGTGAACTGAACAAACTGTCAGGGCAGCGTAACCCGCTCGATACAGTGGCTGACCAGATTTATAAAGATGCGGTGATCATCTGTTTTGATGAATTCTTTGTATCTAACGTGACCGATGCCATGATTCTCAGCGACCTGTTCCAGAAGCTGTTTAATCGCGGTATTACTTTGGTGGCCACCTCAAACATCGCGCCAGATGGCTTGTATAAAAATGGTATTCACCGTGACCGCTTTATTCCAACCATTGAAATGGTGAAAAAGAACTGTGCCATTTTAAATGTCGATGCAGGAGTGGATTACCGTTTACGCGTGTTAAAACAGGCGCAACTGTTTAAATCACCGCTGACGCATGACCATAATGTCTGGATGGCGCAGCGTTTTGATGCACTGACTCATACCCAAACCCATTCGGATGAGCCCATTACCATCAACAACCGTTTAATTGAAACGGTGGCGCATACTGAAGATGTGTTGTGGTGTGAATTCTCGGAAATGTGCCTGAAACCGCGTAGCCCAGCTGACTATATTGAAATTGCCAACCTGTACAATACCGTGCTGGTCAGTAATGTGCCGCATTTAACCGATTATCTGGCCGATGGTACACGCCGTTTTATTTATCTGGTCGATGAGTTTTATGATCGTGGTGTAAAACTGCTATTAACCTCTGAAGATTCGATTATTGAACTTTACCAAGGTGAAAAACTGGCCTTTGAAATTGAACGGACGCGTTCACGTTTGCTGGAAATGCAGTCCGATGATTATTTACATGCAGCGCATCGTCAGATTTCGGCTGCGGGTGCATCGACTGAAGCATCTTAATACTGAATTCGACATATTTAAAAAGCGTCCAACCGGGCGCTTTTTTTGTAGCAAAAAATCTTTGCTGCTTTTATCGACATTTTGTTCAATTCATGGCTTAATCTTGACTAATAATAAAACCCGGAAGGGCTGAAGTGCCGAATTTTCTTTACAATTCTGAACTTAAGTCTAATTTCGACATTTCAAAAACTTTATACACTGTAGGTTATATATTTCGCTTAATGATAATGTCACATCCTAAGATTATTTTATTTTTAAATAGCAATATTTATTTAATAAAAAATGATCACTATTTAGCAATGTGATAATACTATTCAGCCAAATATAAATCGGTATACTAGAATCTCTTGTATAAAAAGTAGCAATATCAGGAAAGACAATGACTGCACGTATTCAAAAAGGCAAGTTAGCGATTGCTAAAGAACTTTACGATTTCATCGAAAATGAAGCATTACCAGGTTCTGGTTTAGACAGTGACACCTACTGGAAAAACTTTGAGCAAGTCGTTGTCGACCTTACGCCTAAGAACAAGGCATTGCTTGCCAAACGTGATGATCTGCAAGCGAAGATTGACGAATGGCATCGCAATAACACATTTGAACTAGAAGCTTACAAAGCTTTCTTGTCTGAAATTGGCTACTTATTACCAGAAGTAGAAGATTTTCAAATTACGACTGAAAATGTAGATGAAGAAATTGCATTACTGGCAGGCCCACAGCTGGTTGTCCCTGTACGTAATGCGCGTTACTGCCTGAACGCAGCCAATGCACGCTGGGGTTCTCTATACGACGCACTATACGGCTTTGACGTAATCTCTGAAGAAGATGGCGCAGAAAAAGGCAAAGGCTATAACCCGAAACGTGGTGAGAAAGTTATCGCATTCGCGAAAAACTTCCTGGATGAAACTTTCCCGTTGGCGCAAGGTTCACATGCAGATGCAACAAAATATGCGGTTGAAGGCAATGCACTGGTTGTTAGCCTGAAAGATGGCTCAACTACGACTGTTGCAGATGCTGCTAAATTTGTCGGTTATAACGGCGAAGCGGCTGCACCAACTGAAGTTGTGCTGAAAAATAACGGCCTGCACGTCATCATCCAGATTGATGCCAACAGCCCAATTGGCCAAACTGATGCTGCTGGTGTTAAAGACGTAGTTCTTGAAGCTGCAGTAACAACAATCCAAGACTTGGAAGACTCTGTTGCAGCGGTTGATGCTGAAGAAAAAGTAGAAGGCTACCGTAACTGGTTAGGCCTGATGAAAGGTACACTGGAAGAGTCGATTGAGAAAAATGGTAAAACCATTACCCGTAAACTCAATGCTGACCGTACCTTCAAAAATGTTGAAGGCGGTGAAACCAAGGTTCATGGCCGTTCATTGATGCTGCTTCGTAACGTAGGTCACTTGATGACCAACCCGGCGATTCTGGTCGATGGTGAAGAAATTTATGAAGGCATCATGGATGCATTGGTAACACCTCTGCTTACTGTGGCTGACATCCGTGGTGAAAACACGATCAAGAACTCGCGTAAAGGTTCAATGTACATCGTGAAGCCAAAAATGCATGGTCCAGAAGAAGTGGCATTTGCAGTTGAACTATTCGAGCGTGCTGAACAGGCGCTGGGCTTACCTGCGAAGACTTTAAAAATTGGTATCATGGATGAAGAACGTCGTACTTCTGTGAACCTGAAGAACTGTATTGCACAGGCGAAAGACCGTACCATCTTCATTAACACAGGTTTCATGGACCGTACTGGTGACGAAATCCATACCTTCATGGAAGCGGGTCCATTCGTTCGTAAAGGCGAAATCAAAGGCCAAAAATGGTTCCCGGCGTACGAAAACCGTAACGTGATGGTCGGTCTGCAAACCGGTTTACGTGGTAAAGCACAGATTGGTAAAGGCATGTGGCCTAAACCAGACATGCTGCTAGACATGTACAAAACCAAGACTGAACATCCAGAAGCGGGCGCAAGCTGTGCATGGGTTCCATCACCAACAGGTGCAGTGGTTCACGCGATTCACTACCATCAAATTAATGTCGCGAACCGTCAGCAGGAACTGCTTGCGACTGAAGCGCTGCCATTAGATGACCTGTTAACGCCACCACTGGCAACAGACACCAACTGGTCTGACGAAGAGAAACTGAAAGAGCTTGAAAATAACTGTCAGGGTATCCTAGGTTATGTGGTTCGTTGGGTTGACCTGGGTGTGGGCTGTTCGAAAGTTCCAGACATCAACGATGTTGGCCTTATGGAAGACCGCGCAACTTTACGTATTTCTTCTCAGCACGTTGCTAACTGGTTACGTCACGGTATCGTCACGCGTGCACAGGTTGAAGAAGTGATGCAACGTATGGCGAAAATTGTGGATGAGCAAAATGCCAACGATCCACTGTACACACCAATGGCAGCAGACTTTGCCAACAACGTTGCATTCCAGGCAGCGTCTGACCTGATCTTTAAAGGTGGCGAGCAGCCAGCAGGTTATACCGAGCCGCTATTGCACGCAGCACGTTTAAAATTAAAAGGCTATACAGGTGACTAATCCTGAATTTGCCTGATCTAAAAAAGCCTTCTTCGGAAGGCTTTTTTTATGGCAATAATTACACACCGAATAGCACTAGAACTTTCTGTGCAGACCTTTTAGAGTGAGGGAAATCATCAAAATCTGGAAGATGTTATGGGCGCGTATCAATTTCTTGATCAACAGTTTATTGCCGGTGAATGGATCAAGGGCACTTCAACCCGAATCCTGGACAATCTGAATCCTTATACCGAAGAAAGCATTTTAAAATTACAAGGTGCCAGTATTGTCGATGTCGACAGTGCCTATGCGGCGGCTTTGGAGTATGCCGCAAAGTGGGCAGACAGTTCAGCCGAAGCACGAAAAAATCTGCTGCTGCGCGTAATTGAGATTATTCAGGCGCGTCGGGAGGAAATTATCGACTGGCTGATTCAGGAATCGGGCAGCACCCGCTTAAAAGCCAATATTGAAGTCGATGCTGCAATAGGCATTTTAAAAGAAAGCTCGACTTTCCCGGAGCGTATGTTAAGCCAACAGTTGCCATCTCCCGATCCAACCCGTCAAAGCTATGCGGTACGTAAACCGCTGGGCGTGGTGGCGGTAATTAGCCCGTGGAATTTTCCTTTTCATTTAAGTATGCGTTCGGTGGCTGCAGCACTGGCGCTAGGCAATACCGTGGTGCTGAAACCGGCCAGTGATACGCCAATTACCGGTGGCTTGCTGCTGGCTAAACTGTTTGAAGAAGCCGGTGCTCCGATGGGCAGCCTTAGTGTGCTGGCAGGTGCAGGTAGTGAAATCGGCGATTATTTTGTTGAACATGAAGTGCCGAAACTGATTTCCTTTACCGGTTCTACCGAAGTGGGCAAGCGCGTAGGGCAATTGGCAGTGGGCAGTCCGAATTTAAAACGGCTGGCGCTGGAGCTGGGCGGAAACGCACCTTTGGTGGTGCTGGATGATGCCGATCTGGACTTGGCGGTAGAACTGGCGGTGATGGGGCGCTTTTTGCATCAGGGGCAGATTTGCATGAGTACCAACCGCATTATTGTTGATGCAAAAGTGCATGACAGTTTTGTCGGTAAACTGGTTGAACGCAGTAAAAGCATTCCTTTTGGTGATCCGAATGAAGATACTACAGTGATTGGCCCAATTATTAACCGCGATCAGGTGCAGAAGATTCAGCATATTATCCAGCAAGGACAAGAGGCTGGCGCGACGCTGGTACTGCAAGGTGCCACGCGCGGTCATGTGATTCCACCGCATATTTTTATTGATGTTGACCCGGCGTCGAGTCTGGCGCAAGAAGAAAGTTTTGGGCCGGTACTGCCGGTGATTAAAGCGCAAAATGAAGCTGAAGCACTGATGCTGGCCAATGCCACACGTTTTGGCTTATCCAGTGCAGTCTGTAGCGCCAATATTGAACGTGCCAAAGCCTTTGCCTTAAAAATTGACGCTGGGATGACGCATATCAATGCCATTACCGTGGCGGATTATCCGAATGCGCCTTTTGGTGGCGAGAAAAATTCCGGTCTGGGGCGTTTTAATGGTCAATGGGTCTTAGAAGAGTTTTGTCGCACCCACTGGTTAACGCTACCTAGTTAAAGCGTAGGCGCAACTTAACCGCCTGAAGGCGTATAATAGAGCTGTCTAAACTGAGCAGCCATATTTCAATGTGTGCCAACTTTAAACCGCTTACGCCACAACAGCGACAGGATTTAAATCTCCCGGATATTCCTTTTGAATATGAAGATGAGGTCTATCCGGGTTATCACTTGCCTTTACTGTTCAAATCTGAACAGGGACTGGAATGGCGTAAGGTGATGTTTGGTCTGGTGCCGAAGTGGGCGGAAGATAAGAGTATTGCCCATAAAACCTATAATGCCCGTAATGAAACCCTGTTACAGAAACCCAGCTTTCAGGAAGCGGTGCTGAAACGCAAGTTTGGGGTCATTCCGGTAACGGAGTTTTATGAATCCAAATATATTGACAATAAACCGCAGCGCTGGGGCGTGCGCCGTAAAGATGGGCAGGCGTTTTATATTGCGGCTTTATATGAAATTTGCAAAATTCAGGATGAGATTATTCGTTCCTGCACCATGATTACCATGGACGCGATCGACCACCCAATGATGAAAGACTTTCATGAGCCGGGCAATGTCAAACGTTCGGTGATTGTGATTCCACATGCACGTTTACAAGAATGGCTTGGCCAAACTCAGCCGGATATTCAGCGTTTTGTCGAAGGTTTTCCGGTTGAAGAATTTGAATGCTCGCATGTACCAAAAATAAAAATCGAAAAAGTTAGCCCCCAACTGAACTTTTTCGATTCTTTGTCATAAACAGTGTACAGAATGCTGGATGATTAACGCGATAAGTTATTAAAAATATGACGCAAACTGTCCATCATTTTTTCAATCTGTAGCGGGGTTAAACCTTCAAAGGACTGTTCCAGTACCACACCGGTCAGGTCATTGATTTTTTCGGTCATGGCATGGCCCTGATCGGTCAGAATAACCCGGGTGATGCGCGCATCATCTTCACAGGAGTAGGTCTCCACCAGGCCTTCTTCTTTCAGGCGATAGACAATTTTGGTGGTGGTCGACATCTTTGATACCACCATGTCTGACAGGTCGGAAACGCTGGCATTCGGTTTGGCTTTTAGCGCAATCAGAATGCGGCGGCGTGAGTTATCCAGACCATATTTCTTGAGTGCATGATCGACATTTAACACATATTGAGCATGGACTTGGGTTACCCAGTAATAAGGAAACTGCTCAATATTGAAGTCTTCAGTAGAAGGCAGAAATTTGGAATATTTCTTGGTCATTTAGTTATTCCTTGCATTTTTAATTGTATTTGTGTGAAATCCCATCACATTTTATTTGAAATGTCATATGCTTAGCAAGTCGTTTTAATCGTATTCGTCAATAAAAGGCTCAGTCAAAGCGTTTTTATCGGGAGATCAGCTGGCTTAGACTGGGATAGTTAGGGAGAGATCATCCCTATTTTAGTCCTGATAAATGGTCACAATCTTCTGTGTAAACTTCAGTATTTCATCTTAAAGATGCGTATTTTTAAAGTGGTTTAGATGAGTAATGAGGATGAAGGTTTTATCCAGCAATCATTCAGCCTAAAACACCCCAAAGTCTTGTCTCCTAAAAAAACAACCATTTTCACTTGATCTTAATTGGCTGTTTTTTCTGCTTGAAATAGCAACTGATAGAGCGTGACACCTCTCTCGCGCAGTACTTTGATAAACGTATATTTGTTGCATTGTCATATATTTTTATTCGTTATTTTTTGCATGAAAATGATCATGATGATGATGTTAAGAGTGAAGCATTGAGGTTAGGGACTTGCTTATCTTTCTTCAGGATTTACTTTCAAACCGTTTAAGTAAAAGTAACAAATTGAAAACTGGGCTACATTTATCTCAATACTAGAAATTTGAGTCTTTTAGATAGAAAAATAATATCTTGGAATTTATTTTTTAATAAAATAATAAAAATCATATATTTATATTTAAGTTGTGAAATCTAGCCCCGATTTTTGCTCTGATTGCAGTCATTTATCTCTCTTTGGAAGTTTTAATAAAACCTGAAATTTAATTACAAACTTGTACTTTTTTTAAGCAGAAAACTTGGCTTAATTTAACCAATACAGGAATTTACCAAAAAAATTCCGAAAAAATGATTACAAAAATAGAAGATTATGCATAATATTTTTATCTACAGTTGAAAAGGTTAAATTTATGGATCCGTCGCCGGGCCCAGGTCTACATTTCGAATTACACGCTAACCCTATCGGAGAGATGAACTAATGGAGTTTTTATTAGATCCGGGAATTTGGGTTGGTTTAATAACACTTATTATTTTAGAAATTGTTCTAGGTATTGATAACCTAGTCTTTATTGCCATTCTGGCAGAAAAATTACCTCCTGAGCAGCGTGATAAAGCCCGTGTGATTGGCTTGTCTTTGGCTTTGCTCATGCGTTTGGGGTTATTATTCGCAATCTCTTGGTTAGTCACCTTGACTCAACCGCTTATTTCGATATTTGATTTAACATTCTCAGGGCGGGATCTGATTCTCCTGTTCGGTGGTTTGTTCTTGGTCTATAAGGCCGTGACCGAATTGCACGAGAAGATGGAAGGCAAGCCGGAAGTTAAAGTGACCACCAATGTGGTTTATGCCAGCTTCACCGCAGTGGTTGCCCAGATCGTAATCCTGGATGCCGTATTCTCTTTAGACTCTGTTATTACCGCAATTGGTATGGTCGACAACATCTATGTGATGATGGCCGCCATGATTGTAGCAATGGCGGTCATGTTACTGGCGTCTAAACCGCTAACAGCCTTTGTTAACCGTCATCCAACCGTGGTAATCTTGTGTTTAAGCTTCCTGCTGTTGATTGGTATCAGCCTGATTGCAGAAGGTTTTGGTTTCCACATTCCGAAAGGTTATATCTATTCAGGTATTGGTGTAGCCATTGCCATTGAAGCCTTTAACCAGTTTGGGCAGCGTAATGCGGCAAAACATGAAGCGAAAATTCCGCTGCGTCACCGTACTGCAGATTCGATTCTGAAGTTAATGGGCGGCCGTATTGAAACTACGGACATGCATTCAAGTGAAGCACAAGAAACCTTTGCGCATGAAGAGCGTTATATGATTGGCGGCGTATTAACGCTGGCAGAACGTTCGGTTGCGTCGATTATGACGCCGCGTAACCAGATTTCCTGGGTGAACATTGAAGATACACCAGAACAGATTCGTGAGCAGGTATTGTCGGTACCGCACAGTTTATTCCCGGTGTGTCGTGGTAGCCTTGACAAAGTCATCAGTATTGTTCGTGCCAAAGAGCTACTGGATGTGCTAGATGATGAAGAAGCCTTTAAGGCGCTGGTGAAACGTCACCGTCCAATTTACATTTTTGAAAAAATGAAAGTCATTGATGCGATCAATACTTTGCGTACTTCAAAAGGTTCATTGGTATTGGTGAGTGACGAGTTTGGTAATGTGCAAGGTCTGATTTCGCCGCTGGATGTGTTTGAAGCGATTGCCGGTGAGTTCCCGGATGCCGATGAACAGCCAGATTTAATCCGTGTTAACGAGACCACCTGGAAAGCGACCGGTATGCTGGACGTTTATCAGCTTGAGCTGGAACTGGGTATGCTGGATCTGGTGGAAGAAGATGCAGGCTATATTAGTGTTGCCGGCTTAATCTTGGATAAAACCCAGGGCGATGTACAAGTCGGTACGCATCTGGACTATCAGGGTGTACACTTTGAAGTCACCGAGCTGGAAGGTAATCGCATTAAAACCGTGATGATTACCTACGCTTAATTGCCAAAAGTTGGTAAATCAAAAAAGCCTCACTGATGTGGGGCTTTTTCATGTCTGGTATTTATCTAAAGTTCATTTTTCTCAAGAGCGTTACAGTTTTAGATACGCAGTTCAGCTGCAATCACCGGCCACAGGTTCTGGTGAGAGCGTTTAAACATCAGCATATGACCAATTGCCTTGTGGTCATACTGCTGCGGTTTTAGCTCAATCATTCGGGTAGCAGCATTAGGATAGAGGCGCAGTAAATCTTTGACGTTGGCTTCAGTGGCAATTTCGTCATCGGAACTCCAGAGTACGCTCATCGGGCTACGGATGTCAGCATGAAAATCTTCAAATACGCTTTTGCCAATGGCATTGATTACATAACCGGGTTTGCCACAAAACTCTGCCCATTGCCGGGCCACATTTTTCGGTAAATTTTCGCCCATACCAATGGCCTGGGTTGGGCCATATCCATGGGTAATGCGGGCGATCGGGAAAATGACCTGAAACATTAGTGGCGCCAGTAGTTTGGTGCGTCCTTTAAGGCCTTTGACATGGCCGGTCGAACCCGATACCGCTACAACTTTGGCCACCTTGGCATGGTTGGGGCAAATCCCCAGCAGCTGGCCGCCAGCACTATGTCCCAATAAAATCACCTGTTCGGCCTGGCTCAGTTGCAATACATGCTCGATACCGGCTGCAATGTCCAGTTGGCCCCAATCGACAATACTGGCTTGTGAGTGCTTTAATTTCCCTTGTAAAGAGCCGCCAATACCGCGAAAATCAAAACTGAGCACGTCATAACCTTGCTGGCTTAACCACTCGGCAAAAGGATGATAAAACCCTTGCGTGATGCCAGTCGCGGGACAAATTAGGACAGGGTAAGGCTGCTTTTTAGCCTGATGGGTGTAGAAGCGCCCACTCAGCTGATAGCCATCTGCGCAGGTAATATGGACGGGGTCAAACGAAGTCATAGGATGAACATTAAAAAAAGTGAATGACTCTAATGTAAAGGAGTTTGCTGTGAATGCAGTTGCAATCTCTGACTTCGGGGTCATGCAGTAAGGCAATTCAAATAAGGACAAAACGAAATGAATGCAATGGATCTTGATGTTGCGGTAAAAGGAGCGATTCTGGCCAGCGGTATATTTTTATGGGTGGGCATGCTGACCGGAGTGTGGAAATACTGGCAGATTCGGCATTCACCACAGGCGCGTGCTCATTATTATGTCGATATTGCGCATCGTAGCAGTTTGCTCTATGCGCCGGCCAGTCTGATTCTGGCAGCCATGGCTTATTTTTCGGTATGGTCCACCGAACTGAATTTGCTACTGGTGGCAATTAACCTGTTTTTCTTTGCTTTTTCAATCTTGAGTTATGCATTGCATGGTTATTTAAAGGACACCACCAATCAGTTTAAAACTCCGCATCAGTTGGGCAAATGGCATCTGCCGAAAAGCTTAATGAGTCTGGCGATGTTGCTGCTGGTACTGGGTGAGGTACTGGCCACCTTGCTACTGGTGGTGGGTGCGGGATTATATTTATGGGCTTAAGGGTGTGTTGCCAAGCAGTATAAAAAGCTATTTTTCTGATTCTGAGCAGATGGATGAAGGCTCATCCATCTGGGTCGGTTAAAAATTAAGAGTTGTGCTGATCAATGGGAGCCGGCTGTCGATATTTTTCATCGACCACAGCCCAAATATAGAAGGCGATACAGACGATTAGTGCGTAGATAAAGTATGCGGGTTTCAGGTTACCCTGAATCAATCCTTGAAAGACCAGCGTCAGCAGCAGCGCAAAGGTGGTGCTGAGGAAAGTCACTAAATTGTTATTTGCCTTCAGAGCGTTAATGAAGACTTGCTTATTGAAATGTAATGATAACATCTCCATCCCTCCTGTATTTTGATCAAAAACAGACTATTTTGATCGGATTAGTTTGTTTAGTTGTACTGCGAATTGCAGTGTATTTCAAGCGCCTATCGCAATATTTTGAAAGAACATAGTGTGTATAAATAAATGCTCAAATTCAGTTCATTTATTTACGGAATATTAGGGCATCACTGTAAAGAAGTGAGTAAAGATGTAGCATTATTTATGCCAGCTTAACAATAGGGCAGCTATTAGGCTTTGGTAGAAGGTATGCAAAAAGAGGGTAAAGAGCAGCATTGCGCTGAATTGAAGGGTTTCAGAGAATGAGGAGAAGCGAAAGTGGATGAGCTTACTTCAATTGACCTGGAAGTTGAGCAAGATTGAGCTAAACCAGACTGAAAGAAAGTGACACAATAAGAGTCAGTTTGGGTAAAACTTGACCATTATTGAGCAATTTAAAATCGGGTTTGGGTAAAACCAGACTTTAACGACTCGGGTTAAGGCTTAGTGTTTAACCTTGTCGATCACAATACAAATCAGCAGGACAATGGTAGATGGAATCAGCCAGGCCAGGTTTTGCGCGCTTAATGGTAAGTTCAGTAAAGCTTCAGGTAAAAAGCCATCTAGACCCGCTACTTTTAAGCCATCAATCACGCCAAAGAATAAGGCTACTGCGGTGACCGGACGAATTACACGCGCTGGAGAATGGAAGTTTTTCCAGAAAAAGCCCAGTAAGATCACTACAATCGCAGGTGGATAAATCGCGCTTAATACCGGCACTGAGAGTGCAATCAGTTTGGTCAGACCGAGGTTAGAAATCACCAGTGAGAAACCGACTAAGACAAATACCCAAGTACGATACCTAATACGGGTAATTTGCGAGAAGTATTCTGCACAGGCACAGGTCAGGCCAATCGCGGTTACCATACAGGCAATGAAAATCATGGCACTTAAGAACAGGGAACCTAAGTCACCAAAAGCATGTTGCACATAGGCATGCAGGATCACTGCGCCATTGGCTGCATTCGGTGCTACTTCATGACTGCCCAAGCCCAGTTTAAACAGGCTTAAATACACCAGGGTTAAACCGATACCAGAGATCAGTCCGGCAATCATGGCGTATTTGGTCATCAGCTTTTTATCGCTGACCCCACGCGAACGCATGGCATTAATAATCACAATACCAAATACCAAGGCACCCAGGGTATCCATGGTTAAATAACCATTGACGAAACCTTCAGAGACTGGACTGTTGATATAGTTATTAATGGCTGGCGGAATATGACCCGCGGGAATGAACGTTGCTGCAACACCCAGAATAATTAACGATAAAATTTTCAGGGGCGACAGGAAATAACCCACCGTATCCAGAATCTTGTTGGGATACAGCGCAACAATAGTCACTACAATAAAGTAGATCAGACTGTAAATCAGCAAGCTGCTCGGAGCTGCACCAAAATAAGAGGAGAAACCAATTTCATAAGAAACGGTTGCGGTACGGGGAATGGCAAATAAAGGGCCTACCGCTAAATAACACACCACGGTCAAAATCAGACTGGCTGCTTTGCCCAGTGGCGAACTTAAAAGCTGGATAGAACCTTCTACACGAGACAGGGCAATAATGGTCAACACCGGCAAGCTCACGGCTGTAATTAAAAAGCCGAAAGCTGCTAACCAAACGTGTTCACCTGCCTGCTGTGCAACAATAGGCGGAAAGATAATATTGCCGGCACCGATAAATAGTGCAAAGGTCATTAAACCTAAGGCAATAATATCCCGTGTACGTAAACTCGTCATAAGGGAGATAGATCGGTTAAACAAAAGAAAGCGATTCTAGAACATGGCAACTGCTTTGGCTAATTTATTTTATAAATCTTATGAATTATTTTTATATCTTGGCGTGGGAAATTGATCGGGTTGTCAAAAATTAGTGAAACTATATTGTTGATTTAATTTTTAAAAGATGAAAACTGTTAAATATCAAAAGATAAATTTGAAAAAACAGTCAATAAATATAAAGATTTTTAATTGTTGAATATTTAAGCAGTAGTAGGTTTGTGGTAGATGGAAGCGCTTGTGATCAAACAAAAGTCACTGAAAAGGACTATACTAAGCAAATGTTTCATAGGGGATTTTAAGCATGAGAGCGTCTGCCGTATCGATTAAAACCGAGCAGGATTTAGAAAAATTACGTGTTTCAGGTCGTTTGGCTGCTCAGGTTTTGGCGATGATCGGGGAGCATATCAAGCCGGGCGTGACCACTGAATATCTAGATGACCTGTGTCACGACTATATCGTAAATACCTTGCAGGTGATTCCGGCCAATGTCGGCTATTGCGGTTATACCAAAACCACCTGTATTTCACCGAATGAAGTGGTTTGTCATGGTATTCCATCTGCGTCGGTTGTGCTCCAAGATGGCGATATTATCAATATTGATGTGGCGGTAATTAAAGATGGTTATTACGGCGATACTAGTCGCATGTATTACGTCGGGACAATCAAGCCGGAAGCGAAAAGACTGGTCGAAACCACCTATGCGGCGATGGTCGCAGGGATTCATGCGGTGAAACCGGGTGCGACTTTAGGCGATGTTGGTCATGCAATTCAAACGGTCGCGCAGCAGGCCGGCTATAAAGTGGTGCGTGAATATTGCGGGCATGGTATTGGTAAAATTTATCATGAACAGCCAAGTGTACTGCACTATGGACAGCCCGATCAGGGGCTACAACTCAAGCCAGGTATGGTGTTCACGATTGAACCGATGGTGAATGCCGGCGGCTCCAGAGTCAAAGAGCTTAATGATGGCTGGACCGTCGTGACCACCGATAAATCACTTTCTGCACAGTGGGAACATATGATTGCCGTGACTGAAACCGGCTTTGAAGTGCTGTCGCCGTGGCCGGAAGGTACCGGAGCATACCCAGAAATCTAGCTATAAAATGGCTTATTTATACTTTAAAAGTATTAAGTGATATAAATTGACTATTTGTTAATGCTGTCTTTTGTACATATTATGTATTCATAGATTCTTGCTGTAGTTTCTAGTTTTTATAGCTTATCCATCCCTGGATAAGCTTTTTTTTTGCCTGAAATTTGATGGTTGGCTTTAACGCTGTGACAGTTTTTCCACCAGAAAATCAATAAACACCCGTACCGCCGGTAATAGCCCGCGACGGGATGGATACACGGCATGAAAAACCCCGTGCGGCGCACGCCAGTTCGGTAGCACGCGTACCAGTTCGCCTGACTGAATATACGGCTCCACAATATTGTCCGGGAGCAGGGCAATCCCACAGTCCTGACGGGCCAGTTGCGCCTGTAGCATCAGATCCGAACCCATTACGGTCGGGTTGACTTTAATTTTCTTCTGCTGCTGATGTTCATCATAAACCACAATATGCTGATCGACATGATCATCAGCCATACTGAGAATATGATGCTTGGCCAGATCTTCCGGCTGTTTCAGGTCGCCGTGCTGGTTTAAATAGGCCTGACTGGCAAAGAGATGCTGTTCAATGGTTTCAAAGGTACGAATCACCAGATTCGGATCATCATCCAGATTGCTGCGTACACGCAAGGCCAGATCAATCCCTTCATTAATCAGATCAACCCGGCGGTTACTGACCAGAAGCTGGACTTTAATTTCCGGATAGGTCTTTAAAAATTCCGGCAGAATTCTGGACATTTCATTCTGGGCAATGGAGACCGGCAGGCTAACTTTAATCAGGCCGCGCGGCTGAATACTCAGATGATCAACCAGATCATGTGCTGCCTGTGCTGCATTGGCCATCACCTGTGCATGTCGATACACGTTCATGCCAATATCGGTTACGGCAAAATGGCGGGAATTGCGCTGAATCAGGCGCACGCCCAAACGTTCTTCCAGATTGTGCACACGGCGGCTCAGTTTGGATTTGGGGATATCGGTTGCACGTTCTGCGGCGCTAAAACCGCCATGCTCAACCACCTGGGCAAAGCAGTAAAAATCATCGAGGTCCGAAAGCATGTGTAGTTATTCCATTTATGCAACGATAAGCAGATTAAATTATGATTGTTCTGGGCTGTCAATTTGATTTGTGCGGTTTTTGCAGCGTCTCTTTTCGCCTTTGTGATGCGTGGCGAGCTTAAGTTATGGCTACAAATCCTTTACACTAAGGATAAAGTCCATGAGATGATCAATACATGTCTTATCAACTGATTCAACAGCCCGATGCCGATGCCAACGTGATTTGTCCTTGCTGCCAGCAGGCGATTATTGACTGGTCACAAGAGCAGTATATTCAGCCCTGTGAGCATACGCTGTTTGTGGCGCTGGATTTGGGTTTTGAATATATTGCTGATGTATTTGAAGCAACCATGGCGCGTAGTGTCGATGAAATTCACGCACATGATGATCAGCTCAATATGTTTCAGGAACTGACCACAGCCAGCTTTCCGCATTATCTGATCATTCACACTGATTTGGGTGTGCAGGATTTATCGCGTTATATCGGCATTGCTGTGCCGGAATCCAATTAAAAAAATAAGCTCCATAAGGAGCTTATTTTTTATCATAAAGATCAGGCTGGTTTAGCCTTCAATTTCTTCCTCAACATCATCATCAGCACTGTCCATGCCCAGCTCTTTCAGCTTACGGGTTAGGGTATTACGTCCCCAGCCCAGCAGTTCAGCGGCATGGCGTTTGCGGCCACGGGTTTGTTGCAGCGCGGCATTAATCAGGGTACGTTCAAACATCGGTGTGGCGATGTCCAGAATTTTCATTTCGCCGTTTTTCAGTTTCTGTACGGCCCATTGACCCAGCAGCTCATCCCAGTGATGGATCGAGACGCGGTCTAAATGCAGATTGGACGGTACATCGCCTGATTTTTCAATTGGAATCTGTTTCAGTTCCGAAGGTAAATCTTCCGGATAGACTTCACGGCCGGTAATCATGACGGTTAACCAGCGGCAGGTGTTTTCCAGTTGACGCACGTTTCCTTGCCAAGGTAATTGCTGCATATATTCCTGGGTTTCCGGACGCAAGATTTTCGGACTCACGCCTAACTCTTTACCGGCACGCGCCAGGAAGTGCTGCGCCAGCATTGGAATATCTTCACTACGATGCGCCAGTTTTGGAATATGAATCCGGATCACGTTCAGACGGTGATACAAGTCTTCACGGAAACGGCCTTCGTGTACCAGCTTTTCCAGATCTTGGTGCGTTGCTGCAACAATACGCACATCTACCTTCACCGGAATATGGCCACCAACACGGTAGAATTCACCATCGGCTAAAACACGTAATAAACGGGTCTGGGTTTCAAATGGCATATCGCCAATTTCATCCAGGAACAAGGTGCCGCCATTGGCCTGTTCAAAACGGCCCTGACGCTGGGTGTTGGCGCCGGTAAAGGCCCCTTTTTCATGACCAAATAATTCGGTTTCAATCAGGTCTTTCGGGATGGCGGCCATGTTGAGCGCAATAAACGGCTTGCTGCTACGCGGTGAATGGCGATGCAGGGCATGCGCCACCAGTTCTTTACCGGTCCCTGATTCACCATTAATCAGTACGGTAATATGCGATTGCGATAAACGGCCAATGGCACGGAACACTTCCTGCATTGCCGGTGATTCACCAATAATTTCAGTCGATTGAATGGGCTGTGCGGTTTTGGCTGATTCCTGTTGCTGTAATTTGGTGATATGCAAAATGGCACGATTGACCAGCGCTAGCGCTTCATCAATATCAAACGGTTTTGGCAAATATTCAAAGGCACCAGTTTGATAGCTCGACACTGCAGATTCCAGATCTGAATGTGCGGTCATGATAATCACTGGTAAATCCGGATAGCTGGCTTTGACTTTACCGAGGAAGGTCAGGCCATCAATACCCGGCATACGGATATCGGTCAGGATTACATCCGGTGCATCGACACCCAGTTGCTCCAGAGCAGATTGGGCTTCTTCAAAACTGGTGACGTCAAAGCCCTCTTCCTTGAAGGTTTTTTCCAGTACCCAGCGCATGGCACGATCATCATCAATTACCCAAATTTTATTTCGCGACATGGTTAGACTCCCAAGGTATATATAAGCTAAATATTGTTTTTCCTGGAACAGATTGGCACTCAATCATTCCGTTGTGTTGATGCATAATATTCTGTGCGATGCTCAGGCCCAGCCCGGTGCCTTTGGCGCGTGCCGTAACCAGCGGATAGAACACCGATTCAATAATTTCTTCCGGCACACCGGGGCCGTTGTCTTCAATATCGACCCGTACCACCGAGCGATGAATCACGCCATTAATGGTGACCAGGCGCTGAATACGAGTTCTTAAAATCAGTTCGGGCTGATGTTCTACAAAGAACTCCTTGTTTTCCATCATGGCCTGTACCGCATTGACGCTAATATTCAGCATGACCTGAATCAGCTGGTCACGATCCGCCATCACTTCCGGCAACGACAGGTCATAATCCCGGATGATTTTGACTTTTTTCTTGGTCTGGTTGGCAATTAGCGAGCGCACGCGTTCCAGTGGTTCATGGATATTGACCAGTTCGTAACTCGGTAACTGACGTGAACCCAGCATGGTGTCAGCCAGATTTCTGAGCCGATCGACTTCATTAATAATAATGTCGGTAAACTCTGCATATTGAGAGTCATTCAGACTGCGCGCCAGTAGCTGGGTTGCACCGCGAATGCCGGCCAGCGGGTTTTTAATTTCATGCGCCACGCCGCGCACCAGCTGCCGCGCCACCTGATGCTGCTGAATCAGGTTTTCTTCTTTGGAAATTTTCAGCATCCGGTCAATCGGATTCAGCTCAATCAGCAATAAAGGATGATAGCTTTTGCCGGCATTCAGCTGCGAAGTGGTGTAATCGACATGAATGTCTTTAAAGTTGACATTAATGGTGGCTTCACGGCGGGTATAAGGCTGTCCGGTGCTTAAAGTATTCTGTAGTGCTTCGTAGGTATTAAATTCATCGGTCGGGAGATGCAGTAAATTCATTACCGGCTGTCCGGCAGCACGTAATAAACTGATATCAAACAGCGCCTCACAAGAGGAATTGAGGTAAAAAATATTCAGGTTGCTGTCAACCAGTAAAATGGCAGTGGTCAAATTGTCCACTAAAAGGCGATAGTCGATAGCCGGGCTTTGATCCATTAGCGGTGGCATCCTGTATTAAAATAGCGCAATGGCATCTTCATAAAGCAATAGATTTCTGAATTAAGAACGTTAATGATGCAAATTAAGCAAAATGCACGCCAACTTTGTTCAAATTCCTGTAAATCAAGCCAATTTATGAGAAAAATGCGCTGAAATGGACGGGTTGATTCAGGTATAGCGGATAACGCCAGTGCTGTAAACCAAAAGTGAATCAAAATGGTGCAATATTGTGTATAAGCCGGCTTTAGTGGTTGTATTTTGGTGCATTATGCAAAGAGTGGGCTATTTCTCTATTTTTATGGCCAGAAAAGTCATACAATACGCGCATTCTAGTGGAGCGCAGATTCATGAAGTCCCCCAAAGTCGGTTTTGTTTCTTTAGGTTGTCCTAAGGCATTGGTAGATTCTGAACGAATTTTAACTCAGTTAAAGACTGAAGGTTATGATGTCGCATCGGATTATGACGGTGCTGATTTAGTCGTGGTTAACACCTGTGGTTTTATTGAATCTGCAGTACAAGAGTCTTTAGACGCCATTGGCGAAGCCATGAATGCCAATGGTCGCGTCATTGTGACTGGCTGTTTAGGTAAAGACGAAGACAAGATTCGTCAAATGCATCCGAATGTCTTAAAAGTGACCGGTGCAGCAGCCTATGAAGAAGTCATGGATGCCGTGCATCAGTATGTGCCGGAGCCGCCAAAGCACAATCCGTTTATTGATCTGGTGCCAGAACAGGGGATCCGTTTAACCCCGAAACATTATGCTTACCTGAAAATATCAGAAGGCTGTAACCACCGTTGTACTTTTTGTATCATCCCGAGCATGCGTGGTGATTTAGTTTCCCGTCCGGTCGGTTCTGTTCTGGAAGAAGCCGCAGCGCTGAAACGTGCTGGTGTAAAAGAAGTTCTGGTCATTTCTCAAGATACTTCAGCTTATGGTGTGGATACCAAATACAAGCTGGATTTCTGGAACGGTCAGCCGGTTAAAACCAAATTCTATGACATGTGTGAAGCCCTGGGCCAGTTGGGCATCTGGGTCCGTTTGCACTATGTCTATCCTTATCCGCATGTCGATGCCGTGATTGACCTGATGGCGCAAGGTAAAATCTTACCGTATCTGGATATTCCATTCCAGCATGCCAGTCCGAAAATCCTCAAGCTGATGAAACGTCCGGCGCACAGTGAAAATACACTAGAGCGCTTAAATGTATGGCGTGAAAAATGTCCGGATCTGGTGATTCGTTCCACCTTCGTGGTTGGCTTCCCGGGCGAAACCGAAGAAGACTTCCAGATGTTGCTGGACTGGTTGAAAGAAGCGCAGCTTGACCGTGTTGGTTGCTTCACCTATTCACCGGTTGAAGGTGCAACCGCGAATGATCTGCCAGACCATGTGCCGGAAGAAATCAAGCAGGAACGTTATGAACGTTTCATGCAGGTGCAGCAGGAAATTTCAGCCGCAAAACTGCAAAAACGTATTGGTCAGACCATGACTGTGCTGGTGGATGATCTGGAAGAAGAATTCCCGGTTGCCGTTGCGCGTTCTTATGCAGATGCACCTGAAATTGATGGTAACGTGTTTGTTGAAGATATCGACAAGTCAAAAATTAAAGCAGGCGATTTGCTTGAAGTCGAAATTACCGATGCAGATGAATACGATTTATTTGCCAAGCTGATTGCGATCAAATCTGCTTAAGTACTGATATACAGAAAAAATTTAAATTAAATACTTTGGAGTTTGATGATGTTGGATTCTAAAAAGCCACGTTATGAACGTATTTTGCTGAAGCTTTCAGGCGAGGCACTGGCGGGTAATAAGGATATGGGGATTGATGCCCAAATCCTTGATCAGATGTCTTTGGCAATTGCGCACCTAGTCGGTCTGGGTGTGCAAGTGGGTATCGTGGTTGGTGGCGGTAACCTGTACCGTGGCAGCCAGTTACAAAAAGACGGTCTGGTCGGTCGTGTGACTGGTGACCAGATGGGTATGCTGGCGACTGTGATGAACGGTCTGGCCATGCGTGATGCTTTAGTACGCCGTAACATTAAAACACGTCTGCTTTCAGCACTGCCAATTGGTACCGTTGTAGAATCTTATTCAAGCCGTGATGCAATTCGCCACCTAACTCAAGGTGAAGTGTGCGTATTCGTTGCCGGTACAGGTAACCCGTTCTTTACCACAGATACGGCAGCCTGCTTGCGTGGTATTGAAATTGAAGCCAATCTGATTCTGAAAGCCACCAAGGTAGATGGCGTTTATAACAAAGATCCAAGCAAATACGAAGATGCGGTGAAATATGACACCCTGACGTTCGATCAGGTGTTAGATGAAAAGCTCGGCGTGATGGATTTAACCGCAATCTGCTTATGTCGTGACCACAATGTACCGTTACAGGTATTTGATATGAATAAAGCCGGTGCTTTACTTTCAGTGGTTATGGGTGAAAAAGAAGGAACTCACGTTACGAACTAATGTACGTGGGCCTGAAAGCTCTTTATACTACACGCTATTTTAGTAATTACATCTTTAAGAATTAAGTAAGGAAGATCATATGATTAACGATCTTAAAAAAGACAGCGAACAGCGTATGCAAAAGACTCTGGAGTCTTTGGAGCAAGGTTTTGCCAAAGTTCGTACCGGCCGTGCCCATCCATCAATCTTAAACGGTGTGATGGTTCCTTACTATGGCTCAGATGTGCCGTTAAACCAGGTGGCGAACGTGGGTGTTGAAGATTCACGTACTCTAATCGTACAGCCATTTGAACGTACCATGGTGTCTGCAATTGACAAGGCGATTCGTGAGTCTGACCTCGGTCTGAACCCGATTACCGCTGATTCGATTCGTGTGCCGCTACCAGCTTTAACCGAAGAAACCCGTAAAGACATGCAGAAAGTTGCGCGTTCTGAAGCGGAAAATGCCAAAGTGGCGATTCGTAACATCCGTCGTGACGTCTTGGGCGATATCAAAGCATTGTTGAAAGAAAAAGAAATTTCTGAAGATGATGAACGTCGTGCAGGTGATGATATCCAGAAAATCACCGACAAATATGTTGCTGAAGTCGACAAGCGTTTGGCTGCTAAAGAAGCTGAGTTGATGAAGGTCTAATTGTTGATGACCACATCTGAAGACTGTCAGACGCTTCCAAAACATGTTGCCATCATCATGGATGGCAACAACCGTTTTGCCAAGAAAAATCAATTGCAAAAAGGCGACGGTCACCGTGAAGGTAAAAATATTCTAGATCCGATTGTTGACTATTGTCGCAGCAAACACATTCAGGCACTCACCGTTTTTGCATTTTCAAGTGAAAACTGGAATCGTCCGCAATATGAAGTTGATTTACTCATGCAATTGCTGGAAGACACGATTCATGAGCAAATGCCGCGCATGGAAAAATACCAGATTGCCTTGCGTTTTATTGGTGATCGCAGCCGTTTATCCCCACATCTACGTGACTTGATGTTGCATGCTGAACAAAGGACTGCTAAGTTCAGTAGCATGACTTTAACCATTGCCATCAGTTATGGTGGCATGTGGGATATGGCAGAAGCAGCCAAACAGATTGCGGCTGATGTGCTGGCCAATAAAGTCGCACTGGAACAGATTGATAGCACGCTGTTCGGTCAATATGTGTGCCTGGGTGATTTACCGCCTGTGGACCTGTTGATCCGTACGGGTGGTGATTATCGGCTGTCCAATTTCTTGCTTTGGCAAGCCGCGTATGCCGAACTGTACTTTACTCCGACCTTGTGGCCAGAGTTTAGTGTGGAAGAGCTGGATGATGCGTTTCATGTGTTTGCAGGACGCGAACGTCGCTTTGGAAAAACTTCAGAGCAAATCCAACAAGAGAAACTTGAGAATTAATACATGTTAGAGCGGATAATTACCGCATTGGTATTGGTCGCTGTGGTGCTGAGCTGTATGTTTGCAACTCAGTCCCATTATCCAATGTTTGTGCTGATGATTTTTGCAGCAGGGGTTGCGGGCTATGAGTGGTTCAAACTCATGCCAAGAACAACAAAATATGTCATCAAGCCCATGGCTTGGGGTTATGGTCTGGTGACCGCCGCTCTTTCCGCGCTTGCTTTATATTTTAGTGATATTGCGTTATTGCTGTGGTCAGCCTCGATTTTAACCTGGCTGCTCAGCCTGTATTGGGTTAAATCCTATCCTGAATATGATGGCTGGTACAATCCAAGCCTGAACTTTATTGGCTTTGTGCTGATTTCTGCCGCCGTGACTGCCATTTATGCGGTCTGGACCCATTCACCGTGGTGGCTGATGTATCTGTTCCTGCTGGTTTGGGGTGCAGATTCAGGCGCTTATTTTGTCGGACGCAAGTTTGGTAAAAAGAAACTGGCACCACATGTCAGTCCAAACAAATCGGTGGAAGGTTTATATGGTGGCGTGTTTACCGCCATCCTGATTGTGCTGTTTGTAGAAATTGTCTATCTGGACTTAAGCCTGACCCAACATATTTTATTCCTGATTCTGTCCATGATAACCGTGTTTAGTTCGGTACTGGGCGATCTGTTTGAATCCATGATCAAACGCCGTGCCGGAATTAAAGACTCTGGTCGTATTCTGCCAGGACATGGTGGAGTGCTGGACCGCATTGACTCCTTGCTCGCAGCGGCTCCAATCTTTGCTGCAAGCATGTATGTACTGAAACTTATTGGCGTAGATTTATAGATGTTACAATCTGTTTGTATATTGGGTGTTACAGGTTCGATTGGTCAAAGCACCTTAAAAATACTGCAACAACATCCTGAAAAATATTCGGTATATGCCGTAACGGCTCACAGTCGTATTGCTGAGCTGGTTGAAATATGCAAACAGTTTCATCCCAAAGTGGCCGTGGTACCGGCTGCACAGGTCGATTCCTTAAGACAGTTGTTGCAGCAGGCCAATCTTGCCGATATTGAAATCCTCTGTGATGAAGCTGGTTTAATAGCTGTGGCTTCACATCCTGAAGTGGATGTGGTGATGGCGGCAATTGTTGGTGCCGCAGGTTTAATGCCAACCTTGGCCGCAGTGCAGGCCGGTAAGCGCGTGCTACTGGCCAATAAAGAAGCCCTGGTGATGTCCGGTGACCTGATGATGCAGGCAGCGCGTGATCATGGCGCTTTATTATTGCCGGTCGATTCCGAACACAATGCAATTTTCCAGTGCCTGCCGCAAAACTATTTTGAGGTCGAGCGTAATGGTCAACCAAAACTGGGTGTGCAGCAGATTCTGCTGACCGCATCGGGTGGGCCATTTTTAAATCATAGTCTGGAACAGTTACACAGTGTGACCCCGGCGCAAGCCTGTAAACATCCCAATTGGTCTATGGGTCAAAAAATTTCCGTCGATTCCGCCACCCTGATGAACAAGGGTCTGGAGCTGATTGAAGCCTGCCATTTGTTCGCAGTAAAAGAACAATTTGTTACAGTGGTGGTGCATCCACAGAGTATTATTCACTCCATGGTTCAATATGTCGATGGAACAACTTTGGCACAAATGGGTAATCCGGATATGTGTACGCCAATTGCGCATGCGTTGGCCTGGCCGGAACGTCTGCAGACGCATGTTCCGCCGCTGGATTTATTTATCCATTCACAGCTGAATTTTCAGGAACCGGATACCACGCGTTTCCCGGCCTTAAAGCTGGCACGTCAGGCCATGCAGGCAGGCGGTATTGCACCGACCTTGCTAAATGCGGCCAATGAAATTGCAGTGGCATCTTTCTTGCAAAACCAGCTTGGGTTTACCCAGATTCCAGAAATTGTTGAACAGACCCTGAATCATCTGGCCAATCGCGCCGCAGATTCAATTGAAACCATTCTTCAGGCAGACCAGAATGCCCGTGCTTTTGCACAGCAGTGTGTGATTCAGACAGGAAGTTAAGACATGAGTGCCTTATTTATTATTGTTGCGGCCATTCTTTTGTTGGGGCCGTTAATTGCAATTCATGAATTTGGGCACTACTTTGTTGCACGCAAACTGGGGGTCAAAGTCCTGGTTTATTCTATTGGTTTTGGCCCGACAGTGCTGAAATGGACCTCGAAGAAATCCGGTATTCAATATCAGCTCTCGGCTTTGCCTTTGGGCGGCTATGTCAAAATGCTGGATGAACGTGAGGGCAATGTGGCAGAAGAAGATCTGCCTTTTGCTTTTAACCGTCAGCATCCGTGGAAACGGATCGCGATTGTCGCGGCAGGTCCTTTAATTAATCTGGTTTTTGCGATTGTACTGTTCTGGATTCTGTTTTTACCGTCTCAGGAACAGCTGAATACCCGTGTTGGGAAAGTCTTGCCACAAACGCCTGCGGCTGAAGTGAATATGCAGCCGGGTGACCGGATTACCGCAGTCGATGGTACCCAGGTTAGCACCTGGGAAAAACTGAATTTTGCGCTGGTGGATCGTGCCGGTGAAACAGGTACCATTCATATTCAGGCCAACCGCGATGGTCAGCCACAAAACTTTCAATTACCGATTCAAGATTTCTTGAAAGATCAATCTCAGTCACCACTTGAGGTGCTGGGCTTTACGCCATATCGTCCGAATATTCCAGCAGTGGTCAGCAAACTGAGTGAAGATGGCGCTGCCATTCGTCAAGGGATGAAAGAAGGTGACCAGATTTTAGCGATTGACGGTGTTGTCATGAAAGACTGGTACGATGTGGTACAAGTGGTACAGGCATCGCCAGAGAAACTGTTGAAGATTGACGTGTTGCGTCAAGATCAGCGGGTACAGCTGGAAATTATGCCGCAGGCCAAACGCGACAATATGGGCAACACCACCGGTATGTTAGGTGTACAAAGTGACCCGGGAAAAATAACAATTCCTGAAGAATATAAACAAACCATTCAATATAGTCCTACAGAAGCCTTAATGATGGCGGTCGATAAAACCGGTCAAATTTCCTCGATGATTTTGAACTCCATCGTCAAAATGGTGCGTGGTCTGATTGGTTTAGATAACCTGTCTGGCCCGATTACCATTGCCAAGGTGGCAGGACAAAGCGCTGAAATGGGCTGGCAAACTTTTATTTCGTTTATGGCCCTAATGAGTGTAAGCTTGGGTATTCTAAATTTACTGCCAATTCCAATGCTGGATGGTGGACATTTGGTTTATTATTTTATAGAACTAATTCGTGGTAAACCTGTTTCTGAACAAATACAATTAGTTGGTTTAAAAATTGGTATGGTATTGCTCGGTAGCATGATGCTTCTGGCATTATTTAATGATTTTATGCGTTTATAACAACGTGGATAGGCAATAAATTTAACATTGGAAAAGACTGGCATGCAGCACACACATTTATTTATGCCTCTGGCACTGGTTAGTGCTATGGCAGCAGTACAACAAGTATATGCAGCAGATGAATTTATCGTAAGAGATATACAAATTGACGGACTTGTTCGTTTAACGCCAGCCAATGTTTATGGAATGATTCCTGTAAATAGTGGTGATCGTGTCAACGATGCCACCATTGCAAATGCAATTCGCAGCCTGTATGCCACAGGTTTATTCGATGATATTAAAGCTGCCCAGCAAGGTGATACCTTGGTGTTTCAGGTGGTAGAACGTCCGATCATTTCGAAAGTCGAATTTAAAGGCAATAAATTAATTCCAAAAGAAGCCCTTGAAGAAGGCTTAAAGAAAATGGGCGTGGCTGAAGGTGAAGTGCTGAAAAAGTCTGCTTTGCAAACACTAGAATCGGAACTTGAACAGCAATACATGCAGCAAGGCCGTTATGATGCCGATGTCAAAGTCATTACCACAGCACGTCCGAATAACCGCGTCGACCTGACCATCGAGTTTATTGAAGGTAAAGCGGCCAAAGTTTTTGATATTAATATCATTGGCAATACCGTCTTTAAAGACAGCGAAATTAAACAGGCCTTTGCAGTCAAAGAAAGTGGCTGGGCTTCTGTGATTTCACGTAATGACCGTTATGCGCGTGAGAAAATGGCAGCAAGCTTGGAAGCTTTACGTGCGCTGTATTTAAACCGTGGTTATATCAACTTTAATATCAATAATTCGAGCCTGAACTTAAGTGAAGACAAACAGCACATCTTCATTGAGGTGTCGATTGATGAAGGCGAACAGTTCAAATTTGGTCAAACCAAATTCTTGGGTGATGCTTTATATGCACCAGAAGAATTAAAAGCGCTGCAAATCTATAAAGATGGTGAAACCTATTCGCAAGAAAAGGTCAATGCGGTTAAGCAGCTGCTGCTTCGCAAGTATGGTAATGCCGGTTATTACTATGCAGAAGTGAATGTGGTGCCACAAATTAATGAAGAAACCAAACAGGTTGATCTGAACTATTACATCAATCCGGGCCAGCAAGTCACCGTACGCCGGATTAACTTCAGTGGTAACACCAAAACTGCCGATGAAGTATTACGTCGTGAAATGCGCCAGATGGAAGGTGCATTGGCCAGTAATGAAAAAATTGATCTGTCTAAAGTCCGTTTAGAACGTACTGGTTTCTTTAAAACCGTGGATATTAAACCGGTGCGTGTTCCGAATGTACCGGATCAGGTTGATCTTAACGTTGCGGTGGAAGAACAGCATTCAGGTACTAGTACATTGGCGGTGGGTTTCTCGCAAAGTGGCGGTGTAACTTTCCAGGCCGGTTTAAGCCAGACCAACTTCTTGGGCACCGGTAATGCCGTGTCGATTGACCTGTCGCGTTCAGAAACACAAGACTACTATAACCTAAGTGTAACCGACCCGTACTTTACTATTGATGGTGTACGTCGCGGTTATAATATGTACTACCGTAAAACCAAACTGGATGATGACTATAACGTTAACAACTATGTGACCGACAGTTTCGGTGGCGGGATTAACTTTGGTTATCCAATTGATGAAAACCAGAGTATTAGTGCGGGCTTAAATATTGATCAGACAGAAGTGACAACCGGTCCTTATGTATCGACTTATGTTCGTGATTATCTACTTGCCAAGGGTGGTAAAGCAACAGGGCGTACGGATACCTTCTGTCCAGAGGGTTCATGGGATGAAGAAAATCGTGAATGTACTGCACCTCAGGAATTTTTTAATGAGTTTAAGGGTGATTTCTTAACTTATAATTTGAACTTGGGCTGGTCATATAATACTCTTAACCGTCCGATTTTCCCAACGACGGGGATGTCACATCGGGTGAATGCTGAAATCGCCTTACCGGGCAGTGATGTGGAATATCAAAAAGTCACCTATGATGCGCAGGCCTATTATCCGCTGGGTAAAGATTTTGTGCTGCGTGGCTATGGTAAAGTGGGCTATGGTAATGATTTACCATTCTATAAGAACTTCTATGCCGGTGGTTATGGCTCGGTACGTGGTTATGACAACAGTACGCTTGGTCCAAAATATGATGGCGTATACTTTGATGAAACTAATCAAAGAGATCCATCTCCAGAAGAAGTGGGTGGTAATGCTTTAGTACAGTTTGGTACTGAACTGGCTTTACCGGTACCATTTAAAGGCGATTGGGCGCGTCAGGTTCGTCCGGTGCTTTTTGCTGAGGGTGCGCAAGTCTTTGATACCCAATGTGATGTTCCTAATACGGCAGAAGAACGTCAATATTGTAAAGACAATTATGGCTTTGACTTTGGCAATATGCGTTATAGCGTCGGTGTAGGCTTTACCTGGATTACCATGATTGGCCCATTGTCCTTAAGTTATGCATATCCGCTGAATGAAAAACCAGGTGATGAAACCAAGAATATCCAGTTTGAAATTGGCCGTACGTTCTAAGTACGGTCTGTTCATGGATGCTTGAAATAGGGATAGATCAAGATGAAGAAGATACAACTGGCGGTTTTAGGTTTCACACTGTCCTGTGCCGCAGCGGCACAGGCAGCAGGTTATGGTGTGGTCAGCTTAGAACGTGTGGTTGAAAGCAGCAGCTATTTAAAACAGCAAAATAGTGCATTGCAACAATCGCTTAAACCTCAAACCACTAAACTTGAACAGCTGGGTAAAGAGCTGGAAACGTTACAGCAACGTGCTCAGCAGTCAGCAAATTTATCTGAAGCCGATAAGCAGAAATTGTCGGCGCAGTATCAGGCCAAGTTAAAAGAATTTAATACTTTACAGCAAAGTTTGCAGACCAAAGTGCAGGCTGATCTGCAAAAAATGAATGACAGTTTTGAGCAGCGTATCAAGCAGGCAGCAGAACAATTGCGTAAAGAAAATAATTTAGATGTGGTTTTGAACAAAAACTCAGCACTTGCCTATGACCCTAAGTATGATTTAACTGATAAAATGATTCAAAAGGTTAATGCAATCAAGTAATCAATGAGTTATCAACATTATCGCTTAGAAGAACTTGCTCGTCTGGTCCAGGGCGAGCTGGTCGGTCAGGCCGATTTAGGTCTCCAGGGTTTAGCGAGCCTGGAGCTTGCTGAACCGCAGCACATTGCTTTTGTCAATGCCGATAAGTATGTGGAGCAGGCAAAAGTATCTAAGGCGGGTGCTTTAATTGTCACGCCCGAGTTACAGCAGCAGCTTGATACGCATCAGAACTTTATTGTGGTGGCAAATCCGTATCTGGCGTTTGCAATTTTAACCCATGTCTTTGAGCGTAAGCACACCCAAATGGGTATTGAAAGTACCGCACAAATTCATCCCTCAGCGATCATTTCTGAAAGTGCTTATATTGGCCATTATGTGGTGGTGGGTGAAAATTGTGTGGTGGGTGATAAAACCATTATCCAGTCGCACAGCAAAATTGATGATTTTGTTGAAATTGGTAAAGAATGTTTTATTGATTCGCATGTCACTATTACTGGTGAAGCTAAAATTGCTGATCGGGTCCGCATTCATGCCAATACCGTAATTGGTAGCGAAGGCTTTGGTTTTGCTCCGTATCAGGGTAAATGGCACCGTATTGCACAATTAGGTTCAGTACAGATTGGTAATGATGTACGAATTGGTTCGAATTGTAGTATTGACCGCGGTGCGCTGGATGACACCATTTTGGAACATGGTGTCATAATTGATAACCTTGTGCAAATCGCCCACAACGTGAAAGTAGGGGCCAATACTGCTATCGCTGCAAAATGTGGTATTGCCGGCAGTACTATCATTGGCAAAAACTGTATTCTGGCAGGCGCATGTGGGGTCTCTGGTCATCTTTCTATTGCCGACAATGTGACTTTAACCGGAATGTCAATGGTCACAAAGAGTATTTCTGAACCAGGAACCTATTCTTCGGGCACCGGTGCATTACCAAATGCGCAATGGAAACGCGCGGTGATTCGCTTTAGACAATTAGCAGATGTGCCATTGACCCAATTGCAGAAAAGACTCGATCATATGCAGACTCAAATTGAGTCCCTTGAATCAACTTTAAAATTGCGTAAATAATTATGATGACTGAGTCGAATACCCCAACATTTACGAAACCTGAATTGCCAATGCATATTCAAACCATCCGTGAATATTTGCCACATCGTTATCCATTCTTATTGGTAGATCGAATCGTTGATGTAACTGACAACGGGATTGTGGGTTATAAGAACGTTTCGATTAATGAAGAGTTTTTACAAGGACATTTCCCTGAATATCCAATTATGCCAGGGGTGTTGATTGTAGAAGCGCTGGCACAGGTTTCAGGCGTGCTTGGCTTTATTATGAATAATCAGAAACCGACTGCGGGTGCATTATTCCTATTTGCCGGTGCCGAAAAAGTTAGATTTAAAAAACAAGTGGTTGCAGGCGACCAACTTGTATTAAAATCTGAATTAGTAATGCAGAAACGTGGTATTTACAAATATAATTGTATCGCCACGGTCGATGGCATTGTTGCAGCAACCGCGGAAATTATGATTTCGCATCAGAAAACAGAGCAAGCATGAGCAATAACCCCCTCATTCACCCCACCGCTATAATTGACTCCTCTGCAGTCATTGCGCCTGATGTGCAAATTGGACCTTATAGTATTATTGGTCCGAATGTCAGCATTGGTGCGGGTACAAAGCTGCATTCACACGTGGTGGTGGGTGGCTATACCCGTATTGGTGAGCATAATGAGATTTTCCAGTTCGCAAGTGTTGGCGAAGTCTGTCAGGACCTGAAATATCAGGGTGAAGAAACTTGGCTGGAAATTGGTGACTATAACCTGATTCGTGAACATTCCAGCTTGCATCGCGGGACGGTTCAGGACAAAGGCATCACTAAAATTGGTAGCCACAACCTGTTGATGGTCAATACGCATATTGCTCACGACTGTATCGTGGGTGATCACAATATTTTTGCCAATAATGTCGGTGTCGCAGGGCACGTGCATGTCGGTGATTATGTGGTGGTGGGTGGAAACTCGGGTATTCATCAGTTCTGTAAAATTGACTCTTACAGCATGATTGGTGGCGCATCTTTAATTCTGAAAGATGTACCGGCCTATGTGATGGTTTCGGGTAATCCTGCGCATGCTTTTGCTATGAATATTGAAGGTATGCGTCGTAAAGGCTGGTCGAAAAATGTGATTCAAGGATTACGGGACGCCTTTAAACTGATTTACAAATCAGGATTAACCACTGAAGAAGCCATTCAGAAAATCCGTGCAGAGATTCTGCCAGAAGTGCCGGAAGCACAGCGTTTAATTGATTCACTAGAACAGTCTAAACGCGGGATTGTACGCTAACACGCTGTTTGAAGCTGATTCAAAAAACTGCTCCAATTGGGGCAGTTTTTTTATATCCAGATTTTGAGGTTTCTTGAACATCAGATACAAATTTCTACTCGTGCTTGGCCCGGATTTTGCTCATATTCAAGCTATACAATAAAAATTATTGCGGGAGAGCGGCACTTGGTGCTCGCCGAAGGAGCAACGACCCCGGAAACTCTCAGGCAAAAGGACCGTAATAATTCAAAACTCTGGAGAGAAGCACGCGCAGTGCTCACCGAAGGGGATGGTTGGGCTGAACATCAGTTCAATCGAAGCTCTCAGGTACCCTGACAGATGGGGCATCACGTCTGAAACAGCTGTTCCAAGGAGCGTTTTATGCCGAATGTTGTTGTCATTGGTGCAGGAATTACCGGGGTCACTTCAGCCTATGAGCTGATGCGTTTGGGCTATCAAGTCACGGTGATTGACCGGCATTTATACCCGGCGATGGAAACATCGTATGCCAATGGTGGCCAGTTATCGGCCAGTAATGCAGAAGTCTGGAATCAGAAAGCCACTGTACTGAAAGGCCTGAAATGGATGTCGCAAAAGTCGGCGCCGCTCTTATTAAATCCTGCATTTGATCTGCATAAGTATGGCTGGCTGATCGAGTTCTTAAGCAATATCCGCAACTATGAACACAATACCCAGGAAACAGTGCGCCTGGCACTTCTGGCACGCAAACGTTTATTTGAAATTGCAGAACAGGAACAGATTGATTTCAATCTGGAAAAACGTGGAATTTTACATTTTTATCATAATAAAGCGGATTTTGACTTTGCAATTCGGGTCAATGATTTGCTCTGTCAGGGGGGCTGGAGCGTTATCAGGTCAGTCTGGATGAAATCCGACAGATTGAACCAAGTCTAACTGGGCAATATTATGCAGGTTTTTACTGCCCGGGAGATGCCACCGGCGACATTCATAAATTCACGGTGGGGCTGGCTCAAGTCACCATGCAGCAGGGTGTACGTTATATTTTCGGCCGGGATGTTCATGATGTTCAGCTAGACGCCCAGCAGGTACAGCTGAGTTATCGGCCAGCCATTGAAGATCCGCTGGCAGATCAGCCGATGGTGGAAACCTTACATGCCGATGCCGTGCTGATTTGCGGCGGTGTGAGGAGCTATCAATTGGCGCGACAGGTAGGTGATCGGGTCAATGTTTATCCGGTCAAAGGCTATTCCATTACCGTCAATTTACAGGATGAACAGAGCCAAAAGCAGGCACCTTGGGTCAGTCTGTTAGATGAAAGTGCCAAAATTGTGACCTCACGTTTAGGCACAGATCGGCTGCGGATTGCCGGAACGGCCGAATTTAATGGTTATAATCGCGATATTCGCCATGACCGGATTCAGCCACTGGTGCGCTGGGTGCAGCGGAATTTTGATATTTCAACCGAAAGCGTGGTGCCGTGGGCAGGTTTACGTCCGATGATGCCAAATATGATGCCGGTGATTCGGCAGGGCCAGCATCCACGGGTATTTTATAATACTGGCCATGGGCATCTGGGCTGGACCTTATCTGCGGCGACAGCATTGATGATTAGTCAGGAAATTGCGCAGCATTATCCGGTGACCGGGTAATGAGAACATTCAGTTAAGCTCTGTTTTAAAGTAACAGGGCTTTAGGAGAGATGCTGATCATCTGCCGGGTTCTGGCAAAATAAATCCATCAAAATGAAGCAAATCGCTGTCAATTCAACGGACTATTTGGCTTATACTCAGGCTTTAAATAAAATATCTTTTTGCTTTAAGATTTTGAACTGCCATTAAAAAAATGGATTGAGATGCTGCCGTCCTGGGCAGACCGCGATATGTATGGATAAACGATGGCAAATATAATTCTGGTTGCGCTATTTCCTTTAATCTTTCTGATTGCGTTGGGCTATGTACTCAAGCGCTTTAGGTTTTTAGAAGATAAATTCTGGCACGGTGCAGAAAAGCTCAACTACTATCTGCTGTTCCCGGTGATGCTGTTTTTGGGCCTGGCGCATGCTGAAATTCAGGCCAGCGAAATTCGCCACATGATGCTGGGAGCGGGTCTGACCCTGCTGATTGCGGTTTGTCTGTTATATATCCTCAAGGCGCTGTATGGCACTGCAGCGGCACGTTTTGGCGTGTATATGCAGGGCATGGTGCGTTTTAATACCTATATCGGTCTGGCGCTGTCGGCGTCTTTGTTTTATCAGCAGGGTATGGCGCTGTTTGCTATTCTGCTGGTGTTTTGCATTCCTCTGGTCAATGTGCTTTCGGTTTTGGCCCTGACCAATTCAGAAGGGATGCGCTTGCAATCCATCCTGTTATCATTATTGAAAAATCCCTTAATTTTAGGCTGTATTGCAGGCGGGGTGTTTAATCTGCTGAATTTACGCTTATGGATTGGCTTTGAAAATTATTTAAAACAGATTGCCATTTCCAGTTTGCCATTGGGCTTGATGTGTATTGGTGCAGCATTACAGTTTCAGGGGCTGCGTAAAGATCTGCGGACCTTGTTATTAAACACTTTTGGACGCTTGCTGTTGATGCCGATGATTGCGTTGGCGACCTGTCTGGCATTGAATCTGCCGGCCCTGCATACCCAGATTCTGGTGATGTTTTTTGCCTTGCCGACGGCCTCATCGGCTTATATTCTGACCAAAGTTTTGGGGGGAGATAGCCAGCTGATGGCCAGTGTGATTAGCCTGCAGACTGTGTGTGCGGCGTTCAGTTTGCCATTGATTTTGTGGTGGGTGATGTAAAGCGCTGTCAGGTTTTAATCATAGAGTCGATAAATACCACTAAAACGCTCGCAGCCTTTTTGTTCAGTACGCACCGCTAGATAAGCCTTCTGAAAGTCGAGCTGGTAATTGCAGTCATGTTCATTGTCAATAATATGCTGCTTTTGCTGCGGTGAGGTATAAGCCAGTAAGGAAATGGTTTGGGTATCTAGCTTGTTGTTTGGACTGCGATAGGCCACACCTTCAATTTTAATACTGTCTTTATTCAGTTGATGAATCTGCAAATGTACCGGTTGCTTGGCCAGTTGTCCCTGTTCAAATTTCAGATAATGCTGGGTCATGCTCTGGTTCATCGAGCTAAAGAAATTTAACTGATCCAGACGCGCTTCAAACTGTTGTTTAAAACACTCGGTGGTTTTACACTGCTGCGCACGTTTAAACCAGAGCTGATGGGTATCTTGCAGAATACGCAGCGGGGCATCGGTCACCAGAAAAGCTGTCAGAAACTGATCATTGAGCTGCTCACGAATCTCCTGTAAATCGGCATGGCAGATTTTATTGAAAGCAGGCGTGTTGGCCTGCTCGCAATTGATTTTCTGTGCATGCGACAGCGGGGTGCCCGCGGCGCCCAAAAACAACAGGGTTCCAATGATTTTTATAAGATTCATCTCGGTTTTCAACAGCATGATCGCTTATACTTTCATTAGCTTGCGTAAGCTAACTATAGCGAAAGAGAAACTGTGAATACAAGATTTCAATCGTTTATTTCTGAAGGAGTTGAATATGGTTGCACAAATACGAATTGGGCAGGGAATAGACGTACATGCCTTTGAAGAAGGCGATTTTGTGACATTGGCTGGGGTTAAAATTCCACATACCCATGCTCTGAAAGCCCACTCAGATGGGGATGTGATTTTACATGCGCTATGCGATGCCTTATTGGGTGCATTGGCACTGGGCGATATTGGACAGCATTTTCCCGACACCGATCCTGAATTTAAGGGCGCTGACAGCCGGGTGTTGCTGAAGCATGTTTATCAGCTGATTTTAGACCGCGGTTATCTATTGAATAATGCCGACATTACCGTGGCCTGTGAACGCCCGAAACTGGCCAAGCACAATCTGGAAATGCGCCAGAGTATTGCCGATGTGCTGGATGTGGATGTGACTCAAATCAGCATTAAAGCCACCACCACGGAAAAATTAGGCTTTACCGGCCGTCAGGAAGGAATTCTGGCTACAGCTACGGTGTTAATTTGTCACGCAAAGTGATCGGTTTTCATTAAGGAAATTTGCAGTTCCTGGGTTGCTTTACGGCCCTGAAGTTGTAAGGCAACAGCGTGAATCAGACCGGTCCAGGTTTCATTCGGCTCCCAGATCTGGTGCAACATTTCCTGCGCGGTAGGCATGTCCATATTCATATAATACTGACGATATAAATACATCAGGCTGCTGACATGCTGATTGGTACCGCAATGCAACCACACCATCTGATCCTGCACCAGATGATCAATCAGGTCTAAAACCAGCAGACATTGGGCGTCAGATGGAGTTTCCCAAGAGATGGGCAGTTGTACATAGTTCAGGCCCAGTTCCAGACAGATTTTATCTTCATTGGCTAGATGCTGCTCGGCATCACTCAGTGCGACATTAACCACAGTGGTAATGCCATATTCTTTAATCTGACGTAACTGTTCCGCATTCGGCTGGCCGGATGTGTACAGGTGTTCATGCACAAACTGAAAGTGATCAATTTGGCTTAAAGCGGTTTCAATTTCATTCATCAGATAAAATTTCCTGCAACTGAAATGGAAACGCCATCTTGACGATGGCGTTTTTGAGTCAGTTTTAGCGGCTGGCTAAAACCTCTTTCAATGCTTCATGCATCTCAAGCAGGGATTTTTCAGTGGTTTCCCAGTCGATGCATCCATCGGTAACAGACTTACCATACTCCAAATCGCAAAGATTTGCAGGAATATCTTGACGACCGCCTTTTAAATGACTTTCGACCATAATCCCGACAATTGATTTATTGCCATCTAAAATCTGTTCGGTGATGTTTTTTAAGACCAGTGGTTGCAGGTACGGGTCTTTGTTGGAGTTGGCATGACTGGTGTCAATCATGATTTTGGTGCTGACTTTGGCTTTAATTAGCGCTGCTTCTGCATCGGCGACTGAACCGGCATCATAGTTTGGCTTGCCATTACCACCACGCAATACCACGTGCGCATAGTTGTTACCGCTGGTACGAATTACCGACACCTGACCATGTTCGTTCAGCCCCAGGAAGCTGTGACCATGTTTTACAGACTGCATTGCGTTGGTCGCAACAGTTAAGCCGCCATCAGTACCATTTTTAAAGCCAACCGGTGAAGACAGGCCAGAAGACATTTCACGGTGAGTCTGACTTTCTGTGGTACGCGCACCAATCGCTGACCAGGAAATCAGATCCTGATAATACTGTGGAGAGTTCGGGTCCAGTGCTTCAGTGGCACAAGGCAGACCTTTTTCATTCAGTTCCAGCAGCAGTTTACGGCCAATACGCAGACCTTTTTCAATATTGAAAGAGTCATTCATGTCCGGGTCGTTAATCAGACCTTTCCAGCCCACGGTCGTACGCGGTTTTTCAAAGTACACCCGCATTACGATGTATAAGGTATCTTTTACTTTTTCGCTCAGCACTTTCAGGCGGTCTGCATAATCATGTGCTGCCACAGGATCATGAATCGAGCAAGGCCCAATGACCACAAACAGACGTTTGTCTTTACCATCAAGAATATTGCGGATGGTTTCACGACCTTTCAGTACGGTGTGATAAGCAGAGTCAGTCAGTGGAAGTTCTGCTTTGAGTTCAGCAGGGGTCACAAGTGGCTGGATGCTTTTAATATTCACATCATCGATATCTGAAGGTGTAATAGGGTTAGACTGTAAAGTGTTCATTGCCGTCACTGGTTTAATCGTATACAAGATTGTTTAATAGCCTGAATATAACACGAATATAGCAGCCTATTGTTATAAAAAAGATCAATAGATTACTGAAAAAAAAGTGATGAATCGCAGAGATAAATTAAACTGGCGATGTTTTTTCAGCGCTCACCACCATCGCCGCTTCAACTGGTTGTGCCGGTTTGGATTTGACCGGGTTCAGCATAAAGTTCACCCCAAGCGCGAACAGGGTAATGCCCAGCACTTTACGGATAATTTTTTCAGGCAGGCGTGAGCTGACTAAAGTACCGACCACAATTGCCGGAATAGAACCGACCAGTAACCACATCAGCAGTTCAAAATCGACATTGCCCGAGGTCATGTGACCCATACCGGCGACAAAGGTCAATAAGACTGCGTGGACCACATCGGAGCCGATAATGCGGATCATTGGCAAGTTCGGGAACATTAGCACCAGCGCCATAATGCCGAAGGCACCTGCACCCACCGAAGATAGGGTGACGAACACACCCAGGACAATTCCCATCACCACAATCATCGCGCGCTTGTTGGTGGCCTTCAGGTCGACCTTTTCCAGGTCTTGAGTCATATCTGGCAATTCGTGTTTGCGATATTTGTTGAAAAATTTTTCAATCTGGCTGCGGAAAATAATAGATATGCCGGTTAGGGTCAGCATAAAGCCTAAGACCATGGTCAGCACAGCTTTATAATGCGTGGACTGGCTTAAATAGTTGTCGAGTACCCAATGCGTTGCAAAAGACGCCGGGATACTGCCGACAGACAGCCAGATCACAATTGGCCAGACGATATTCATTTTTTTGGCATGGACTAGTGAACCACAGAATTTGGAAATTGCGGCATAGAGCAGATCGGTACCAATGGCAATGTGCGGTTCAATCTTAAACAGGCTGATTAAAATCGGGGTCATTAACGAACCACCGCCTACACCAGTCACACCTACACAGAAGCCAACCAAAACACCTGCCAAAATAAACTCAACTGCACCAAACATGGGGATATGCCATACATCAAAAAACGTGCTTATCTTATGACTTTCGGATATAAGTCGTTGGCATGATTAATGATTTGCTTATTCTAAAAAATGCTAAAGATGAGAAAAAGATCAACATTTATAGTGAAACAGCGTGGAGTAGATCTATCTGAAATCTGCTGGATTTAAAGCTGAAAAAAAGGGGATTTTTTAGTAAAAAGATCAGGATGTGCAGGGCCGAATAGACGGATTTTGTGATGACAGCGCAGCAAAATGGAAAGATAAAAAGATTAAAAATAGCAGGAAATTTCACTTTAAAATTATTATTTGTGTATTCAGTGTCATTACATAGGGATGACATGTGTTGGGGTTTTGGATTTTATTTGATCAATCTTTCAGCATGATAAAAAGCAGTTAATGGTCATGAAACTGCAAGTCAGGTGGAATAGAGTGAGATAAAGCGGTGAAAGCGTGATAAATGAATGGGCCCAGCACAGCATCATCAATCAAACCTGATAGTCATACTGGATAAAAATAAAGCAGTTAAAATATAGAAAAACCTGAATTTTTTCTCAGCTCAGGACAAACAGTCGTTACAGTCACTTCAAGCAGAATATGTTAAAATTTCACGCAGCAATTGAAGGAGCAAGGTCTTGCAAAAACGAAAACTGAAAATAGGCATTGTGGTGGGAGAAGTTTCTGGGGATACCTTGGGTGCCAGACTGATCCGCCGTTTTCGTGAGCAAGGCATTGAGGCCGAATTTGAAGGCATTGGCGGCCCGCAAATGATGGCTGAAGGCTTTAAAAGCTATTATCCGATGGATATTTTGTCGGTCATGGGCATTGTTGAAGTCTTAAAAGACATTAAAAAGCTGTTTGCCGTGCGTGATGGACTGGTTGAACAGTGGGTCAAGGAGCCGGTCGATATTTTTATTGGGGTTGATGCGCCGGATTTTAACCTGCGATTATCGAAAAGCCTGAAGCAGAAAAGTCCAAGCATTAAAACCGTGCAGTATGTCAGTCCTTCGGTCTGGGCATGGCGTCAGGGTCGTGTTCACGGCATTAAAGCCAATATTGATCTGGTGCTGTGTTTATTTCCATTTGAAAAAGCCTTTTATCAAAAATGGCAGGTTCCGGCTGCCTTTGTCGGGCATCCATTAGCGAGTCAGTTGCCTGTCGATAATAATCTGGCCGATGCCAAACTGGAGCTGGGGCTGGAAGCCTCACAAAAGCATATTGCCTTATTGCCGGGCAGTCGCCGTGGTGAAATTGAGCGTTTAGGGCCATTGGTTCTGGCGGCCGCTGAAATTCTGGCTGCCAAATATCCAAACTATCACTTCTTAATTCCCGCCATTAACGATGCGCGTAAACAGCAGATTGAAAGTTTATTACAGCACTGCGCTGCTGATCTGAGATCACGGGTCAGTCTGCTGGAAAATACCGATACAGAATCAAAAATTGGCCGTCAGGTCATGAATGCGGCGGATATTGTGGCGCTGGCTTCGGGTACTGCAACGTTGGAAGCAATGTTATTGCATCGTCCGATGGTGACTTTTTATAAGCTCAACCGGATTACCTACTGGATTGCCAAACTGCTGGTTAAAATTCCGTATTACTCGCTACCGAATATTATTGCTGGTAAAAAAGTGATTGAAGAGCTGATTCAGGAAGAGGCTACGCCAGAGCGTCTGGCGCATGAAATTGAAAAGCTGATGCATATTGAAGCTGCACAAATTCAGGTGATGCAGCATCGCACCATGCATAAACAGCTGCTGTCGGGCAATTGTGAAGACCCGGTGGCCGCGATTCTGGCTATTTTATAAGAACCTGCTGAAACTGCTGCCGGTACTGGCTTGGGGTCAGGGCAAACTGTTTTTTAAAAGTCTGGCTAAAGGCGGTTTCAGAAGAATAGCCAACTTTATAGGCAATTTGCTGGATTGAGAGCTGGCCATGACGTAAATATTGAGCCGCCAGTCTTAAGCGATGTTGCTGTAAATAGGCCAGTGGCGATTCACCAACAATCTGGGCAAACAGATTGGCAAATTTTGAGCGCGACATGCAGCATTGTTCGGCCAGGGTTTCGACGGTCCAGCTTTTTTCCGGTTGTCCATGAATGGCGGTTAAAGCATTGGACAGTTCCAGATGGGTCAGGGCACTGAGCCAGTTATTAGAATCATTCAGCTGGGCAATATAATCACGCACACATTCAATAAATAAAATACTGATCAGATGGTCAAGAATTTTATCGCGGCCGGGACGAATCTGATGGCTTTCTACCGCCAGAAACTGTAAGCCAATTTGCAGCCATTCCGGCGCAGTGCTGCTCATAATATGATGAATATGCATATAGTCCGGCAAGGCATTTAACAGCGGCTTGGCCATAATGCTGTCCATTGTGCCGTGCATGGCTAAAATAAATGATTTTTCACCGGATGCTTCACCAAACTCGATGGTCTGCTGGCGTTTCTGCTGAAACAGGTCACTAATATCCAGGGCATCTAGCCACTTCAGTTGCGTGCTACTTTTGCCAACATGGCTACCGCCGGAAGGAATCAGCACAATATCACCGGCCTGCGCATAGACCTGACGCTGGGTCGATAATTCCAGATATAATTCACCACTTAGTACCACATAGGCAATAATGGCGCTGTGATCCTGATATTGAAATGCCCAGTTTCCCTGTGGATTCAAATAGATAAATTCAGATTTGTTGAGATGAATATCATCAAAAATTTTACTTAAAGCATCCATACCGGGTTGATATCTTCTTATTTCGAGCTTAGCTATTTGGTCATTAAGCCTGAATTTATCGTGTGATGAAAGGCCAATTTCAGGCAATGTGGGCCAAAGACGTTTACATAGCTTTTTTGGACGTTTGCAACTGTTCTCTGTGGCTTGTTTGCTGAAATATATAGATAAGTTAAGCAGGATGGAAGTGCAGGCAATGAATGCTCCGCTACAACTCACAGAACAACAACAGCAATTTTTACTTGAAAAATCCGGTCTGGCTTTAGATAAAAAACGTTATTTATGGCTGATTAGCCCATTTTTACCGGTTTTAGGCATTGGGATTCTGGCCGGTTACCAGTTTGCACCGAAACCATTTAAAACTGTATTTGCCCTAGGTGGACCACTGTTAATTCATGTGATTATTCCCAGCATTGATACTCTGGTTGGTAAAGATGAGCACAATCCAAGCCCAGAAGAGGTCAAGCTCTTGGAGCAGGACCCGTATTATTCCCGTCTGGTAAAAAGTTTTATTCCCTTGCAGTATATCGCCAATATTTATGCGGCCTATCTGGTCTCACGTAAAGAGACTTCGCTGCTGGATAAAATTTTTCTGGGTGCGTCGATGGGACTGGTTAATGGGGTGGCGATTAATACTGCACATGAACTGAGCCATAAATCCTCCAAACTGGAGCATTATCTGTCGCATCTGGCGCTGGTGCCGTCGGGTTATAACCATTTCCGGATTGAACATCCGTATGGGCATCATAAACGCGCTGCAACCCCAGAAGATCCGGCGTCTTCCCGTATGGGCGAAACCTTTTATGAGTTCTGGCCACGTACGGTGAAAGGCTCGTTTAAATCGGCAATTGAAATTGAAACCCAGCGTTTAAAACGCAAAGGCAAGAATTTCTGGTCCAAAGACAATGAATTGCTACAAGGTTGGGGCATGAGTGCGCTGTTTCATGCCGGAATGCTGGCCAGCTTTGGGAAAGGCATTGTGCCGTATTTAAGCACGCAGGCCTTTTATGCAATCAGCCTGTTTGAACTGGTCAATTATATTGAGCATTATGGCTTGCTTCGACAAAAAGATGCGCAGGGCAAATATAAGCGTACCCAGCCGGAACATAGCTGGAACAACAATAATATTGTCACCAATCTGTTTTTATATCAGTTACAGCGTCATTCCGATCATCATGCCTATCCGACCCGTCCATTTCAGGCCTTGCGACATTTTGATGAAGCCCCTGAATTGCCAAGCGGTTATGCCAGTATGTTGCTGCCGGCGCTGATTCCACCGCTGTGGTTTAAAATGATGGATAAACGCGTGTTCAAGCATTACAAAGGTGATTTAAACAAAGCCAATATTCAGCCGAAACGCCGTTTAAGCCTGTTTAAAAAGTTCGGCCTGAAGGCAGATTAAGTATAGAAAAATCCATTCGACTGTTTTAGTCAGCCCTATGGTGAGTAGGGCTTTTTTGTACGCAGGCGGTTGATGTTACCCAGATTCATGTTCATTTAACGCTCTTTTCCATCCAGATTTCACAGGCATGACTATGACCGGTCTGGCCTTGTGGGGCAGACAAATGTACAAAACCGAGCTTTTCATAGAGTTTCACTGCCTGCCACAGTGATGCTGTGGTTTCCAGATAGCAGGACTGAAAACCGGCCTGCTGGGCAAAGTCAAAAGCGTGTTCCAGAATCTGTTTGGCAAATCCGTAGCCACGTACTGCTGGCAGAAAATACATTTTCTGGATTTCCAGGCGGCTTGGATCACCCTGCAAAGGCGCAGCACCGCCACCACCAAAAATGTCGCCTTGATTATTGGTAACGACCCAATACTGTGCGTGTGGCTGTGAATACACCGCATATAAATCATCGACCGCAGCATCGGCCACGGCAAAACCGGATTCCGGCGCCAGTCCAAATTCTTTGGAAACCTCACGAATAATACGGGCCAGTGCAGGATTATCTTGGGCTTGAATCGGGCGTAAAAAATACATAAGCGCAGTGCTAAAAGATAAAGAGATGAATTTTATCACTAAATATTCATCTCTTGAGCAGATTTGAGGCACATCTATTGGACTTTAAATGTCGCTTGATGCTGTACTCGGTATCTTATTTAAGTTCACTGGAACTTTTGCCCAGTTCACGTCGGGCAATAATCAGTTGCTGAATTTGCTGGGTGCCTTCAAAAATATCCAGGATTTTGGAATCGCGCGCCCATTTTTCCAGCAGTTCATCTTCGTTATAGCCCACAGCGGCGGCCAGTTCTACACACTTCAGGGTAATTTCATTCCCGACACGGCCAGCTTTGGCTTTGGCAATTGAGGCTTCTTTGGAATTAGGCTGCTTGTTATCGGCCATCCAGGCAGCTTTAAGCATTAATAAACGCGCTGCTTCCCATTCGGCTTCCATGCGATAAATCTGCGCGGCTATCTGGGAGCTGTGTAAATAGGTGGTCTGATAATGCTCATCCAGCTCGTGTTTAAAAATCTGCTTGATCCGTTCCAGGGATGCTTTGGCACAGCCAATGGCCATGGCCGCGACCAAAGGACGGGTGTTGTCAAAGGTTTCCATCACCCCGGCAAAGCCTTTGGATACATCAATTTCGTTATTGCCAAGCAGGTTGCTGGCTGGCACCCGGCAATCGACAAAGCTGATGGCTGCAGTATCCGAGGCTTTAATTCCGAGTTTATGCTCCAGTCGCTCTACGGTCATGCCGGGTGTGCCTTTCGGCACCACAAAAGACTTGATGGCCGCACGGCCGAGCTTTTTATCCAGTGTGGCCCAGACCACCACGGCATCGGCGCGTTCACCCGAGGTCACAAAGATTTTCTCGCCATTCAGGATATAATCATCACCATCTGCGACCGCTGTGGTGCGAATTGCCGCTGAATCGGAGCCGCAGCCGGGTTCGGTAATGGCCATGGCGGCCCAGGTGCCATGAAAACGCTGTAACTGTTCGTCATTGGCCACCGCAGCAATGGCGGAGTTCCCCAGACCCTGACGCGGCATACTCAGCAGCAGGCCGGTATCGCCATAACACATTTCGACAATACTTAAAGCGGTGGACATATTGACGCCATTTTTATTGCCACTGGCGGTATCGCCACGTTTATTCACCGCAGCGCCGGCGTTCATGCCATCGCCACCTGCATTCATGCCATCGACCACTGAGGCCAGCATATCCAGTTCTTTCGGGTAGGCATGTTCCGCCTTATCATATTTACGTGAAATTGGACGCAGGACATTCAGGGCAACCTCATGTGCCTGATCAATCAGCAGTTTAAATTTTTTCGGGTTCTGTAAATTCATGGGCTGTTCCTTATTTTTATGGTTATTTAGGCATGCAGGCCAGACTGGACAATCGCGGTCGCGCGCAGATCACGATACCAGCGCTCGACCGGATGTTCTTTGGTAAAGCCGTGACCGCCCAGAATCTGCACGCCATTTGTGCCAATTTGCATGGATTTTTCTGCACATAACAAGCGTGCCAGATAGGCTTCCCGATGAAAGTCCTGTCCAGCTTCGGCCAGACTGGCAGCATTCAGCACTAGCATGCGCATCGCATCAATTTCAATCGCCATATCGGCAATCATAAAAGCCACACTTTGACGATGTGAGATGGGCTCGCCAAAGGCCGTGCGCTGGTTGGCATAGTCAATACAATAGGCTTTCACGGCTTCGCAGCACCCAACCGCCATGGCACACCAGACTAAATTACCCAAATCAATAAAAGCACTATAGTCAAAATCATCATCGCCCAGACGTTCGGCTGGGGTATGCTGAAAACTGAGGGTGACTGTTTCTGTGGCCTTCAGCCCCATTGCCGGGCTTTTTTGTGCACGAATGCTGCTGTCGCGTTTCACCACAAATACTTCTGGCTGGCCATTGAATTCAGCACTTACCAGATACAAGTCCGCCGTTTCACCCAGCATTACCAGAGTTTTTTCACCCTGAATCCAGTACTGGCCCTGGCTAAAAGTGGCTTGTGTATTTAAACGCAGCGGATCAAAAGCCGGTGTAGCTTCCTGCACGGCAAAGCTGGCGCGCAGTTCCGAATCTTCTGCAAAACTGGTCAGATAACGTGACTGGATGCTTTCAGAACCCCAGCGGGTCAGGGCATTGATTACCCCAAAGGTCGACAATAAACCTGCGGTCAGGCTGAAATCACCCCGGGCCAAATGCTCGGCCATCAGAATATTAGTGACAATATTCTGCTCGCTGGCCACGCCACCCAAAGCCTCCGGCAGTGCATAATCATTCAGGCCCAAATCCTGACTGTGTCGCCATAACACTTCGGGAAACTGTTCCAGATGATCCGTCTGATGCGCCAGTGGATAAAGCACCTCTGTGGCAAACTGCTGCATGGTATCTACCGTCATTTGCTGTTCTTCGCTCAGGCTTAAATCAAACAGGGATTTTTGCTGATGGGGTAAACGCTGTCTGGGTACATCATCGTGCTTTTGAAAAGCTTTCTGGGTCACGCTTAAGGTTTTAAAGCCGGCTTTGGCACCCTGATATAAAGATTTTTCTACAAATTTACGCAGTTTGAGCTGGTCTAAAACCTCGCTGCTGGCAAGCCGAGTGAGCAGCGACAGTCCAAATCCTTGGGCCTTGTTTACCATATTGGTCATTGTTGTTGTTCCATCATGCGGGTGATTATTTTTATGCTGACACGCGGCTGTTTAAAAAACCATGTCAGAACTGACATACTCAATTGTCAAAGATAAACGGTTGTTGCAAGATGAAACAGGAATCTAAATATTTGCTTCTGTTTATATTTTTAATTTTTGGAAAGAGCGGGGAAGGGAGAGGATTGACCCGAATGACATTAGCTGCATTCGGGTCGGGTGTGGCTTTACTGGAATTTTTTGATCATGTCGCGCACATTGGTTTTGGCATCAATCACGGTCATAAAGGTGTAAGCCCCAATAAATTTACGGCTAATAAACATAAACTCTTTCGGCGGAACACTGAAATAACGTGAAGCCATGGATTTAGAGGCCTGTTGCATCACCCGGCTATGCAGCTGGCTTTTTTTCCAGTCATAACGATGCTGATCATCCATGACACCGGCTGGTAAATCCGGGTTGTTTTCAGGACTGCTAAAGGCTTCGGTGGCCAGTAAAAAGACTTTGGCCATATCTGGTTTAATGCTTTGCGGAATGGAATCAAAAAATTCATAACCGGTCATGGCTTTCACCATCATCTCTGCGTCATGCTGATAGCCGGCCTGAATCAGGTTACGTGCGACCGAGAGCAGGTTGTCATCAAACTGGCGAATGGCACCGAAATCCAGCAGCACAATTTTATCCTGTACATCTGCACCATTACCCAGACGTACCAGATAGTTACCGAAGTTTGGGTCGGTCTGCATTTCGCCCCATTCAAAAATTTCCCGCACTGCCACTTCTAAAGAGGCTTCACCAAGCAGGTTACGACGTTCTTGCGGTAAAGACAGCATCACCGGACTGTTGATTGGCACGCCACGTTCAAAGGTCATGCACAACACCTGATCGGTACAGTAATCTTCAATAATGGTTGGAACGATATAACGCGGGTCCTGCTTTAAACGCTCGGCAAAACGGCGTGTAGTGGCCGCCTCAATCCGATAATTGACCTCGCGGTGCATCATTTCGCGGACTTCATCAAACCACTGATCAAATTCACGGGTTTGCGGCACCATGCGGGTCAGTTTCAGCATGTTTTTAAACAGACTCATATCCGAATCAATGGCATCGGCCACACCCGGATACTGGATTTTTAATACCAGTTCCATACCATCAGATTTACGGGTGGCGCGGTGTACCTGAGCCAAAGAGGCAGTACCTAAAGGCTCATGATCAATGGTGAGATCATTAAGTTTTGAACCTAACTGGTCCTGTAACTGGGTTTTTATCGCAGGCCAGGCCAGGGCAACGGTCTGGTTATTCAGGGTGTTCAGGGCTTGGGTGATTTCTTCAGGCAAAAAATGTTCGCCGTAAAGCGCCATCATCTGGCCAATTTTAACGATAGAACCTTTCAGTTTGCCAATTTCTGCGACCAGATAATCGGCCTGTTCTTTCATGGCTTTTTTGCGTTTCTTTTCTTTTTCTTCTTCACTGGAAAAGATTGAACCGGCGCTGGAGGCGGCCCAACGTGTCCCGGCCAGCAACGATGCCTTCGCGATCGATAAGCGTCGATCCATAGAGGAAGTTTTCAATTGTTTAAGCTTATCGTTCTGATCTGACATGTAAATTTAATCCTTCAATCAGCAATTCGCAGAAAGGTCATAGTTTAACGAATATTAACGGGTCTTAACGTATTAAAAAAGTTCAAGTTGCTGAATGTCGAGTTAAGTTTTGCATTCTCTATGAAATAGCCTAAGCAAAATCTATAAAGATGCAATTTCGCTCACTTACATCCGGAATTTAATCTTGAGGGTACTTTTTTGTTGCAGCATCTGCTTGTTTTCATCAATGTATTTTAAAATCAGGCTTTGTACCGATTCATGCAGAAAACCATGCGCATAGCCTTTGACAATAATAATGCTGGGCAGGTTAAAGAACAGATATTTGGCATCATCCAAAGTCGCATCCTGAAAAATGCCGTGTTCCACCAGCATTTGCTGTAAAAACTGTTTTTCCTGCAAGACACGCGGTGAATCGTTGTCATTCCAGTAGTTTTGACGCATGGCCAGCAGGTTATTGTGTTTGTAACTCATATCAACAGGTTCACGGGAGTCTCATAGTCAATATAAGGTCTATTTTTGCAGATTCAATCGCAAAATGGCAGGAAATTGTGAAGATCTGGAAATTCTATCCTGTTCATCGCTATAGGTTTTTTGCTTGAAGTTCAGTAATATGCTTTACATAAATTAAAACAAAGATGATCGCTGTGTTTGGCAGCAAGGGGAATATGATGCGTTTAGCATTCATCGGGGGAATGGCCTGGGCGCTGCTGGCGGGTTCGGCCTATGCGCAGGAAAGTTATTCAAAACAGTATATTCAATGTAGCAATCATGCTTATGGGCAAACATCCGTCTTGCAAAAATGTGTCAATAAAGAACTGAAACAGCAGCAAAAACGCTTAAAGAAAAGCTATAAGTCTTACTATCGGGCCAGTGGGGCATATCAGGCCAATATTGCCCAGCAACATGCGCTGTGGGAGCAGCGTTTAAAGCAGCAATGCTATCGGGGCATGAACGGTGATGTTGCCAAATTGCAGCAATCGCGTTGTACGCTGGCACAGGTGATTGATCAGGCCAATTATTATCAGAGCAAATTTATTGCCCGTTAATCGTGTACTTACCATTTCAGGGCTTTATTCCAAATCTGGCTAAGGCCGTGAAAGTTGAGATCAATTTATCAGATTGAAATCCGGCTTTTACGCACAGAGACATTATAAAAGCGCACAAAACAAGGTATCATAAGGCGTTTTAAAAAATTGACTCTGGAGAGACCTTAGGTGGATCGACCGACTATTAGCCCTGAACATTTGCAGGAAGCCGCTGAAACATTAGTCACCATTCGTGATTTTATCCGTTTTGGTGTAACAGCATTACGTCAATATGATGCACATCTAGGTCAAGGTACAGAAGATTATTTTGCTGAAAGTTCCGCGTTGGTATTACAAACCCTGTCGCTGGACTGGAATGCCGATGCAGAAATTCTGGATGCCAAATTACTGCCGAGCGAAAAGCAGGAATTTTTAAGTCTGCTGGAGCGTCGTATTAATGAACGCACGCCAACCTCTTATCTGCTCAATCTGGCCTATTTCTATGGCAAGCCGTTTTATGTCGATGAGCGTGTACTGATTCCACGTTCGCCAATTGCTGAACTTATCGAAAACCGTTTTGCGCCATATTGTCTGGATGAAAATGGCCAGATGGGTGAAGCCAATAATAACTTGCCAGCCAACCCAAATCCGCAAATGCCACGTCGTATTCTGGATATGTGTACCGGTTCAGGCTGTATCGCAATTGCATTGGCTTATGCTTTCCCGGATGCAGAAGTGGATGCGACCGATATTTCTAAAGATGCTTTAGAAGTTGCGGCCATTAACACCGAACATCACAACATGCAGTATCAGGTGGCGCTGCTTGAGTCGGATTTGTTCTCTAAAATTCCAGCAGAAAATCAGTATGATCTGATTGTATCGAATCCACCATATGTCGATGCCGAAGACATGGCCGACCTGCCAGATGAATTCCGTCATGAGCCAGAGCTGGCGTTGGCTGCCGGTCAGGATGGTCTGGACTTGGTGCGTAAAATGCTGGCCCAAGCCGCAGACTATTTAACCGAAGATGGTCTGATTGTGATTGAAGTCGGTAACTCTGAATGGGCCATGAAACAGAACTTTAATACCGTCGATTTCCACTGGCTACAATTCCAGAAAGGTGGTTCAGGCATTTTTGCCCTAACCGCAGCACAGTGCCGTCAATACCGCGATTTATTCATTCAATCTGTTAATTCATAAAGGAGTCGTTGCACATGGCAGGTAATAGTATTGGACAACTCTTCCGTGTCACGACTTGTGGTGAATCGCATGGTGTAGGCCTGATGGCCATTGTTGATGGTGTACCGCCAGGCCTGGAACTGACAGAAGCCGATTTACAGCACGATTTGGACCGCCGTAAGCCGGGGACTTCCAAATTTGCAACTCAGCGTAAAGAGCCGGATCAGGTTGAAATTATTTCTGGGGTATTTGAAGGTAAAACCACCGGTACCCCAATTGGCCTGTTGATTCGCAATACCGACCAGAAATCCAAGGATTATGGCAACATTGCCCAGACTTTCCGTCCGGGTCATGCCGACTACACCTATACTCAGAAATACGGTTTCCGTGATTATCGTGGCGGTGGTCGTTCCAGTGCCCGTGAAACCGCGATGCGTGTGGCTGCCGGTGCGATTGCCAAAAAATATCTGGCAGAAAAATTCGGGATTCTGATTCGTGGTCATGTGACCCAGATTGGCACCGAAAAAGCGGAAAAGCTGGACTGGAATGAAGTGCCGAATAACCCGTTTTTCTGTGGCGATGCCGATGCTGTGCCACGTTTTGAAGCGCTGGTGACTTCACTGCGTGAACAAGGCACCAGCTGTGGCGCCAAACTGGAAATTCTGGCCGAAAAAGTGCCTGTGGGCTGGGGTGAGCCGGTATTTGACCGTTTAGATGCCGATATTGCTCATGCCATGATGTCGATTAACGCGGTTAAAGGCGTAGAAATTGGCGATGGTTTTGCCGTAGCGGAACAGTTCGGTCATGAAACCCGTGATGAACTGACCACTCAAGGTTTCCTGGCCAATCATGCTGGCGGTATTTTGGGCGGTATTTCCAGTGGTCAAACCATTCGTGTAGCGATTGCGCTTAAACCAACCGCATCTATTACCACACCGGGTAAAACTATTACTATTGATCGTGAAGATACCGATGTACTGACCAAAGGCCGTCACGATCCATGTGTGGGTGTGCGTGCTGCACCAATTGCGGAAGCGATGCTGGCGATTGTGCTGATGGATCATTTCTTACGTCACCGTGCACAAAATGCCGATGTGGTGGCGCCATTTGCACCGATTGAGCCTTAGTTATCCCAGATTAAAGAAGCCGGACTGAATGTCCGGATTTTTTTATGGCGATAGGTTGTATCCGTTTGAAATCGCCTAAGAAATACCGCGATCAATGAGATAAATACAGAAGTTGATTGAGCTTGAATCTAAATATTGGTTGCTTTATCACCACCTTAAATTAAGCATCCATATAGACATCAATTCAGATATAAATAAAAAGCGGGGTTGGATAAAAATAGATTTTAATTTTTAAAAGAGATCGGGCTGATCTTTTTTAAAGGATGTGGGAAATCATCTTGTGATGAAATTGTGCTGATCCCATTTTGTATCAGAATGGATCTCCCAGAAATTAAAAAGCTCCCCGAAGGGAGCTTGTTTCATCAAGAAAAGAACCAGGTGTAATAGCCCCAGATCATTAATGGCCAGGCCACAAATGGACTAAACAGCCATTTCCACAGCCAGAAACGTGGGACAAAACCAACACCATGGATAAATCCGCCGGAAATGCCAATCATGATGTACATCATGGCACTGTGGCTGTAATTGCCATCGGCATCCAACATGGCAGCTGGATGAAGTAATAACACGGCTGCCAATGGAAAGGCCAATAAGCAAGAAATGACCATCGCAAGTTTATTCGGTTTTTTTTCGATTACTGGAGTTTCCATTACAACCTCTGTCATGACTTATTCCTCATCCAGGTCTTGATGATGCTCGATATAGAGCGCACTCAGTACACCTGCAAAACAGGCCATCAAAATACCGAGAATCCAAGCAAAATACCACATAATCTTTACTCCTTTAGAGCATAGCCTTAGTACAGGCTATGCGAATTCTCTTTGATGTGTTTGTTGGTAATCACGCCCCACATCTTGTAGTAACACCAGGTGGTGTACAGCAAAATGATTGGCACAAAAATACAGGCTGCAACAGTCATTACCGTTAAAGTATTTTGACTAGATACCGCATCCCACATGGTTAAGCTAGATACAGGATCTATGCTCGATGGCATCAGGAATGGGAACAGGGCAAAACCTGCAGTCAGAATCGCACCTGTTACTGCCAGTGCAGAACCAGTGAAGCTTAAACCTGCTTTACCTTTAGAGGCTGCCAGAATCACAATGATACCGCCTAGAATACCCATAATTGGCGCAATCATGGTGATCGGGTAAGCCGAGTAGTTGTTCATCCAGCCCGGGTTGGCATTAGTCATCACTTCTTTGGCTAACGGGTTTGCAGCGCTACCGGTGTCATATGGTGTAACCAGGGTATAACCTTGGATGCCACCGAAGTATAACCATGCACCTGCCAGCAGGAAGCAGACCAGGAACACGATACCGCTGATTTTGGTGGCTTTGGCAGAACGCTCGCGTAAAGCACCATCGGTACGTAACATTAACCATGCACCACCATGCGCACACAGCATGGCCAGGCTCACGATACCGCAGACCAAAGCAAACGGGTTAAGCAGGGCAAAGAAGCTGCCGGTGTAGTTGGATCGTACAGTCTCATCCAGTTCAAAAGGTACACCTAAGAACATGTTACCGAACGCTACGCCAAATACCAGCGCAGGTACTGCACCACCGATACATAGACCCCAGTCCCAGGCAGTACGCCATTTAGTGTTTTCCAGCTTGGAGCGGTAGTCAAAGCCGACCGGACGCAGGAACAGCGCAAACAGGACTAAAAGCAGCGCCCAGTACATGCCCGAGAAGGCGGTTGCATACACCATTGGCCATGCAGCGAACAGCGCGCCACCAGCAGTAATGAACCAGACCTGATTACCGTCCCAGTGTGGGGCAATCGTATTGATTGCCGCACGACGTTCTTCATCATTTTTTCCAACGAATGGCATGATCGCCATAGAGCCCATATCGAAACCATCGGTGAGGGCGAAACCGATGAGCAGTACGCCCACCAGTACCCACCAGATGATTTTGAGTAATTCATATTCGATCATGCTTGAGTCTCCTCAGATGCTTTTTTGGCAGCTTCCAATTTTTCGAAATGGTATTTGCCGGTATGTAACGAGCTTGGACCAAGACGAGAGAATTTAATCATCAGGTACATTTCAATGATCAGCAGTACGGTATAGAACGATGCTAATGCAATGATTGAACCCCATACATCGCCAGTACTTAAGCTAGATGCAGAGAGATATGTTGGTAGAACTTCACCAATAGTCCAAGGTTGACGACCTACTTCAGCCACATACCAGCCAGTTTGCGCAGCAATCCATGGCAATGGTAGGGCAATCAGGGCGAATTTTAATAACCAAGGTTTGTTTTCTGCATTACGTTTTGCTACAGCCAGTGTTGCCAGAACGAACAGGAGTAGCATTAAGAAGCCAGAAGCCACCATGGCACGGAAGGCCCAGAACAAGCTTGGAACGTGTGGAATAGTGTCTGCTGCAGCAAGTTTGATTTGCTCATCAGTCGCATCTACCACGTTAGGTGTATATTTTTTCAGTAACAGGCCATAACCCAGGTCTTTTTGAGATTCATCAAATGCCGCTTTGAGTTCTGGTGAGGTGTCACCTGCACGCAGTTGTTCAAGTTGCTGATAAGCCACCATACCGTTACGGATACGCACTTCATGCTGGGCAATCAGGTCTTTGATCCCGGTCACTTCTTCAGTGGTTGAACGTGTTGCAATCAGACCCATCACATACGGAATTTTAATCGCATAATCGGTGGTCTGGGTTTCCTGATTTGGAATACCAAACAGAGTAAATGCAGCCGGTGCCGGGTGAGTTTCCCATTCCGCTTCAATTGCAGCCAGTTTGGTTTTTTGGACATCGCCCAGTTCATAACCAGACTCATCACCTAGTAAGATTACAGACAGGGTAGATGCCAGACCGAAGATAGCCGCAATCGCGAAAGAACGACGCGCAAATGGCAGGTCACGTTTTTTCAGCAGGTAGTAGCTCGAAATCGCCAGAACGAAAATCGCACCTGTAACATAACCGGCAGAAACGGTATGGACGAATTTAACCTGTGCCACCGGGTTGAAAATTAGCGCACCAAAATCAATCATTTCCATACGCATGGTTTCATAGTTAAACGCAGAGCCGACCGGGTTTTGCATCCAGCCGTTAGCCACCAGAATCCACAGTGCCGACATGTTTGAGCCCAAGGCCACCAGCCAGGTTACACACAAGTGCTGTACCTTGGACAGACGATCCCAGCCGAAGAAGAACAGACCAATAAAGGTCGATTCAAGGAAGAAAGCCATCAAGCCTTCAATGGCCAGCGGAGCACCAAAAATATCACCCACGTAGTGCGAGTAATACGCCCAGTTTGTACCGAACTGGAACTCCATGGTCAGGCCGGTAGTTACCCCTAAAGCAAAGTTAATACCGAACAGTTTTCCCCAGAATTTGGTCATGTCCTTATAAATTTCTTTGCCGGAAATCACATAGGTGGTTTCCATAATGGCCAGAATAAAAGCAAGACCAAGTGTCAGTGGAACAAAAATAAAATGATACATCGCGGTCATTGCGAACTGGAACCGCGAGAGATCGACCACGCTTTCAGAAATCATCAACGTGTCTCCTTGATTTGGGAAGGATTGCTGGCAATACGCTCAGCAACTTGAGAGTCAAAATTTTCAGGAATGGTAGGGGCATCGAACCAGATATTTTTAATCGCCATTAAAATAACAACCTTAATTATTAAAATGGCTGCTATTTCTCGGGTTACACGACGGTTCAAATCTTTTGGGACTAAGCTCATAGAAACAAGCCTGTTTTTTAAACTGTGTCTTATATTATTAAACAAAATAATACAAAAAATAAATAGCCTGCACAGTTAAAATAAAAATATATTGTTTATGTATTAAAATACAATAACTTATAAAAAGTTTTTTTAATTTTTAATCAAAAAAATTCCAGTTAAAAACCTGACTAAAACGCTTGTATTTATAATTAATTATTATTCTGACTAAAATGGTGCGAATTAAAATTTAATTCTGACTAAAATAGTTATATTTGAAAATTTTGACGATTTTATTAAAAATTCCAGCTTTTAATTTTTAACTTTTATTCAATAGTTGGGTGTTAAAAAATGGCTGTAAGGCTTGAGGTGTAAGCATTTGCGCGGAAAACAATCAAGCACCAAAATGAAGCAATTTGTAGCAAATATGCACAATGAAGTGCGATAAAAGTGCAATAAGCAGCGACACGGAAAATTTCTTTTTTAGTCTTCAACGTGGAGGGCAGAGTGAATAACTACAGCGAACAACCATAGAGATAGTCACAATGCACAGAACAGCTGATCTTGAGGCCAAGAGAAAGTGAATCGAGCAGCTTAAACGGAAAGAACGAACGTACACGGCAAGGAAGAAGGGAAAGCTGCGAGATACATGGCGTTGTAGCTTTACCTTGGACAAAGTAAGGATGTGTATCTGACTCGTGGCTGAAAGATGAGCGAGCTTAAATCAGCTGCTAGTTTCACCATAGAACAGATTGTTCGAAGCGGAAATTTTCTTGGCAATGTAATAGGATTTTTTTTGCCGGATTAAAATGACTTGTGCCTGAAATTCTAATTCACCAAATTCCGGTTCGACCTGCACGTAATGCAGCTGGCCGTATTCATCACGAACCCGGGCCTGAGCCGAAAAACCGGGACGGGCATTGCCACTGGAAATGGTGGCCAGTCGGCCCAGCAAATTGACATGCTGAATGGTTTTTTGCGGTTTAATCACCTGATCCAGACAGTGAATCATAAACACGGTAAAAAACAGGGCAATGATAAGCGCCGGTAAAATCAGATAGTACGATGGAACAAAACTTTGCTGCTGCGAATAGAGCGCAAACTGCAGGAAATAGCCTGCAACACTAAAATTCAGGAGCAGAAATACGAAAATTAGCAGTTTGGAGAATTTGACATTGAGTAAGGGAGAGTCTAGCAGCCGCTGCGGAAAGAGCTGCTTGAATATCGCGCTGGGCTTGAGATTAAAATAACGCCCCACAATTTCCGCCAGGCTGAGCAAGACAAGCGCAATCAGACTTAAATGAAAAGGAATTAAGTCGATGTCTAATACAAACTCAAGCATGGCGTAACCTGCAGATGGGGCTTAAAATTATTCTGTTAAGTAAATTCCGCCATCAGAATGCACGGTAATCTCTACTTTTTCAAGTGCTTGACCTTGGCATGGGCCAGAAATACATTCCCCGGTTTCCACTACAAACAGCGCACCATGAGTCGAACATTCAATAAATTCTTGATCCCGGTCTAAAAACTGGTTTTCCAGAAATTCAAGCTCGACCTGCAAATGCGGGCACAGGTTCTGATAGGCATAGAACATGCCATCACGTTGGGTAATAAAAATGGTATCGCCATCTGGAAGCTCGAACGAGCGTGCTTCACGTTCAGGGATATCTTCGGTCATGCAGATTTTATGCATTAGGCACATTCCTTGTTATAGCTCTGAAGAAGGGTTGCGTACTGTTCAACCTCTAGACGTGGGCCAAATTGTGATACTACTTCACTGGAAATTAAAATGGCCAGCTCGGCAGCGGCTTTAAAGCCAAGGTTGGCATTCAAGGCATACAGGAATGCACCGGCAAAGGCATCACCCGCACCATTGGCATCAATGGCATGCACCTGACGGCCTGCAACGCTAAAGGTATGTTGACCATCAAAAATCATTGCGCCTTGTGCGCTCATTGTAATGACAACGTATTTGCTTTTTTGCTTCAGCTGTTCCAAAGCGGCTTCTGCCGTGTCGGTGCCGGTATACATCATGGCCTCCTGCTGGTTACAGAACAGCAGGTCCACGCCATCATCGAGTAATTCATCTAAACCTTGACGCGCATATTGCACCATTGCCGGGTCAGATAAGGTTAAGGCAATTTGGGTCTGGTGAGCTTTGGCAATTTCGCGCGCCTGTTTTACCGCCTGACGTGCGCTGTCCGAAGTCGATAAATAACCTTCGATATACAGCCATTTCGCGGTTTTTAAGGGTTCAAAATCAATTTGTGCATCGGTGAGTTCTGCAGTAATACCCAAATAGGTATGCATGGTGCGCTCAGAATCCGGGCTGACTAATACCATACAGGTTCCGGTTACGCCTTCACTGACCGATTTTGCGGTGGTGCGAATGCCCGCATCATTCAGGCCATTCAGGTAAATTTCACCCAAGTCATCATTACCTACGCGGCAGGCATAAAAGGCAGAACCGCCCAATGCGCTAAAGGCAACTGTTGTATTTGCAGCCGAACCGCCTGAAGCTTGACCTTTATAGCTTTGCGTTTGCTGTAAGTTGTTGTATAAATTTGCTTGGGTTTCGCCATCGGTCAGCTGCATGGTGCCTTTTTGCAAATTTTGTTGAGTAAGGAAGTCATCAGAGACTTGAAATTCCTGGTCAATGAGTGCATTACCAATTGCAAAGAGGTCAACAGTTGCCATGTCGTTCAATCACATCAAAAAATAAATGCTAAGTTTACACCAATGCTCAGGATTGCTGTAGATTTGTGAATAAAATTCATTTTTTAGACGGTTTTATTCATTGAGGAAAGTTAGTAAAGCAGATCAGGATAGTGAAATGAATATCGAGATAAAAGAAGCGCAAGGATTACCAGAGCAAATTGTAGAGCTTGAAAAACAAGCATCAAAAGAGGGTTTTGCTTTTGTACAGCGTTTAATTGATGAGTATCAGAGTGCCAAGAATCGTTTCGATCAGCCTGGGGAGTTTTTACTTTTTGCTTATGATCAGGACAAGCTGATTGCCTGTGGTGGCCTGAACCAGCAGTGGAATGATCAGGAAGTGGAACAGGGAATTGGCCGGGTGCGCCGTTTCTATGTATTGCCTGAATATCGTAAACATGGCGTGGGCAAGCTGTTATTGCAATACTTAGAGAAAAAGGCACGTCCTCATTTTTCGGCCCTATGTCTGGATACCGAAACCAAATCTGCGGCGCATTTTTACCAGAAGCAGAATTATGTCTATGTCGAAAACCATCCCAATTATAATTATTTTAAATATTTGGTTTAAACGGCAGCATGAGCTTCGGACTGGGGTTTGAAAATTGCCTGGGTTGCAAATTTCTATAATTTTAGTCGGGATTTAAGCGTGAATTATATCAAGAACTAAAGCTATAATGGCTTTAGTTTTTTTATTTTGATGATTAGGAGATCGCATGACTGTAGATGTCACTGAAACCATTTCTCAAACCGTTCATCCTGCGTTTCAGTTGGTACGTCAACACCATGTTGAAGCCTTAGACATTTTAGTGTCTGAATATAAGCATCGGGTTACCGGTGCGGTGCATTATCATTTGGCCACCAATCATGATGAAAATGTATTTCTGGTGGCATTTCGTACCCAGCCCATGGATTCCAAGGGCGAAGCGCATATTCTGGAACATACTGCACTGTGTGGCTCTGAAAAATTCCCGGTACGCGACCCGTTTTTCCTGATGATTCGCCGTTCATTAAACACCTTTATGAACGCCTTTACCGCAGCCGACTGGACGGCCTATCCATTTGCCACCCAAAACCAGAAAGATTTCCAGAACCTGCTGGAGGTGTATCTGGATGCAGCCTTTGCAGCCAACCTGAATCCACTGGATTTTGCCCAGGAAGGGATTCGTATCGAGCTGGAAAATGGCGAGCCGGTATATAAAGGCGTGGTCTTTAATGAAATGAAAGGCGCGATGAGTTCGCCTTCAGATCAGTTGTATCACCAATTGGCGCATCATTTGTTCCCGGAAACCACTTATCATTACAATTCCGGTGGTGACCCGAAAGATATTCCGGACTTAACTTACCAAGAGTTAGTGGATTTCTACAAATCCCATTATCACCCAAGTAATGCGGTATTTATGACTTTTGGTAATCAGTCAGCGTATGACTTGCAAGAACAGTTCCAGAGCTTGGCTTTAGCCAAGTTTGAACAGGGCGAAACCCTGTATTCAAAACCTGAGCGCCGTTTGGCTGCGCCAGTGACCGTAACTGAAAGCTATGCGGTCGATGCTGAAGATTTAAAAGACAAAACTTACCATGTTCTAAGCTGGTTATTGCCAGAAGCCAGTGATATTAAACTGCGTTTGGGCATGCGTCTGGTCGAAGGTGTGTTACTGGAAAACTCGGCTTCACCACTGCGTCATTATTTAGAAACCTGTGGTTATGCGCAATCAACCGGGCCATTTATGGGCGTGGATGATTCCAACTTTGAAATGACTTTCTTCTGTGCCATTCAAGGTTCTAATCCTGAGCATGCAGTAACCTTTAAAGAGGGCGTCTTCAAGGTACTGCAAGAAGTGGCGTCTAAACCGGTCGACAATGATACCGTCAATGCCATTTTACACCAGATCGAGCTGCATCAGCGTGAAATTAACGGCGATGGTATGCCATACGGTTTAAGCCTGATTCTAAACGGCTTGAGCAGCGCGATTCACCATAGTGATCCGGTGCATGTCTGGGATGTTGACAGTGCCATTGAACAGGTTAAAGAAGAACTGAAAGATCCAATGTGGCTGTCTCAGTTGATTCAGCAGCACTTGATTGATAATCCGCATCGCGTCCAAATGACCCTGGTCCCAGATGCCAGCAAATCAGCCAAAGATGCCGAAGCTGAAAAAGCCCGTCTGGCTGAAATTGGTGCGCAGCTGACCGAAGCACAAAAAGCAGAAATTATCGCCCAGACCGAAGCGCTAAAAGTGCGTCAGGATACCCCGGATGATTTAAACCTGCTGCCAAAAGTCGGCCTCGAAGATGTGCCGGCAGAATTGCAAATTGTACAGGGGCAGCTACGTGAGATTATCTGCAACCGCATTGATACACCATTAAACCTGTATCATGCCGGTACCAACGGTATTTATTACCAGCAGGTCTTGGTGCGTATTCCCGATGAGATCGTGAAATCGCCTTATTTTAATCTGCTGTCGATTTTAATGGGTGAAGTCGGTGCCGGTGAATATGATTATCTGGAACTGCAACAGCTGCAAACTGCAGTGAGTGGCGGTCTGGGTATGGGGGCATCCTTACGCTCTAAGGTCGATGACAAAAACCGGATTAGTGCCTGGCTGACCTTAACCACCAAATCACTGGTGAATAATTTTGATGCCATCCGCCTGCTAAAAATTGCCTTTGAGCAACTGCGTTTTGATGAAAAAGACCGGATTATCGAGCTATTACAGCAACGTAAAACGCGCTGGCAGTCCCGGGTATCGGGTGCAGGACATAGCTATGCCATGCAGGCCGCTTCACGTAACCACAGTGCTTTAGCGCTGCGTGACTATCACAATACTGGTCTGGGTGCATTGAACTGGTTAAGCGAGCTGGTCAGCAAAATTGAACAGGATGATGCTGCTTTTGATGCGCTGATGGATGAGCTTAAGCTGATTCACAGTATGTTGCTGCAAGCGCCAAAACAGTTCCTGCTGGTCTGTGAAGAGCCACAATCAGACCGTTTGATTGAAGAAATCCAGACCGTGTGGGACAAGCTGGCAATTGAACTGCACGAGGCAGCTTTAACTCAAGTGCCTGTTGAAAATAACAATGCAGATGAAGCCTGGCTGATTCAGGCCAATGTGCAGTTCTGTGCGGCAGCGTATCCTGCGGTGGAAGTATCGCATCCAGATGCAGCACCATTGATGGTCTTGGCGGCGTATTTGCGCAATGGCTTCCTGCACAGTGCCATCCGTGAAAAAGGCGGCGCCTATGGTGGCGGTGCCAGCTATGATGGCAATGCCTGCTCGTTCCGTTTCTATAGCTACCGTGACCCGCGTCTGGCTGAAACCTTTAAGGATTTTGAGGCCAGTGTGGACTGGTTGCTGAATGCCGAGCAGTTACCGCATCAGCTGGAAGAAGCCATTCTAGGTTTGATTGCCAGTATGGATAAACCAGGCTCTCCAGCCGGTGAAGCAATTACCGCATGTTATGCCTTATTACATGCGCGCACCCCGGCCTTTAGAACCAAACTGCGTGAGCGTTTACTGGCGGTTACTTTAGATGATCTGAAACGTGTGGCCGACGTTTATTTGCGTCAGCAAACCCCGGTGAAATCGGTGGTAGCACCGGTGGCGAAACGTGAAGCGCTGCAGGAGCTGGGTTTCCAGATCAAACAAGTCAATTAAAAAAACAATAGAGGAAGTTCTATGGCGTTCAATCCTGTTGAGCGCACAAGCTGGTCGCTGAGTGTTACTGCACTCAGCGCTTTGTTTGTGACACATGTACAGGCGCTGGAAGCAACGGTGGTCACCATTCCACCGACACCGGAAGCCTGTGTGGCGCTGGAGTCCAATGCCGAGCGTTTAGCCTGTTATGATGCTTTATTCAAGCTGCCGGAAGCGGAAAATGCAGATCTGGTTTCCGAGCGTCAGGCAGCGCAGCAATTGGCCCCTCCACCAGAAACCGTTAAAGAAAAAATTGTGGCCGGGGTGAACAACCTGTTTTCACTGGAAGGTTCACATATTGATCCGAACGTGTCATTGCTGGATAAACGCTGGGAACTGGCACCCGAAAGCAAGCTGGGCACCTGGAATATCCGGGCTTATCAACCGGTGTATCTGATGCCGGGCTTCTGGACCTCCGATAAAAACGAACGTCCATCCAGTCCGAATGAAAACAATACCGTTACTGAAGCGCAGCAGCAGAATCTGACATCAACCGAAGCCAAATTCCAGTTGTCACTAAAAACCAAAGCGGTTGAAAACCTGCTGGGCGATAATGGCGATCTCTGGCTCGGTTATACCCAGTCCTCACGCTGGCAGGTTTATAATGGTGAAGAATCACGCCCATTTCGTGAAACCAATTATGAACCTGAAGCCAGTTTAATGTTCAGAACCAATTATGAGATTCTGGGCTTGAATGGGCGCTTGTTAGGCCTGACCTTGAACCATCAGTCCAATGGCCGTTCCGATCCGCTGTCACGGAGCTGGAACCGGGTCATTTTGAATCTGGGCTTTGAAAAGAACAATTTTGCGCTGATGTTGCGTCCGTGGTATCGCATTGAAGAAGACCGCAGTGATGACAACAACCCGGATATTAAAAACTATATTGGCCGTGGCGATATGCTGGCATTCTACCGCTGGAAAGATCATGATTTCTCGCTGATGTTACGGCATAGCCTAAAAGGTGGAGATGATGCGCATGGCGCTGCCCAGTTTGACTGGGTATTCCCGATTAGCGGCAAATTAAGAGGGCATTTCCAGCTGTTTGATGGCTATGGAGAAAGCCTGATTGATTATAACCACCGCGCGACCTATGTCGGCCTAGGTGTATCGTTAATGAACTGGTTCTAAATTCATGCACCCGCAAAAAGCCACTGTAGACAGTGGCTTTTTTAATTTCAGTTGATAACGGAACTCGCGCATCAACCAATCTGAATATCGGTGGTGGGATGTTGCAGGCGGCTGCGTTTAGGCGTGGCAATTAAATAGGCTAAGGTCAGTGGGCCTAAACGGCCGGCAAACATCAGCAGCATTAAGGCCACCAGACTTAAGGGTTGTAATTCCCCGGTAATCCCGCGAGATAAACCCACGGTACAGGCCGCAGAAACCGCCTCAAACAGCAAGTCCATAAACTCATGTTCAGGTTCCAGCAGCAACAGGCTGAAAATCCCGGCAAAGACTAAAAATGCAGTAATTGACACCACAGCCAAGGCTTTAAAGGTGGTTTTTTCCGGTACCGAATAATTAAACACCCGCACTTCATCGGCGCGTCGTAAAAAGCTGATCACGCTTAATACCACAATAATAAAGGTGCCGACTTTAATGCCACCGGCGGTACTTAAAGAGCCTCCGCCAATAAACATTAGGAACATGGTCAGTAAATTGGAAGCATCACTCATGCTGGCAATATCCAGACTGTTAAAGCCGGAAGAACGGGGTACGGTAGCATGGAACCAGGCATTCCAGGCCTGATCGGTCAGGCTCATGGCGGCCAGCGTCGCAGGGTTACTGGCTTCGAGTAACCAGATGGTGATAAAGGCAAACAGGTTTAAACCCAGAATGGTGGAGAGGATCAGCTTGCTGTTGGCGCTGAGTTTATGCCAGCGCCGGGTTTTTTTAATGTCCATTAGCACCACAAAGCCCACACCGCCAATAATGTAAAGCATGCTGATGGTAAAGGTAATCAGGTACTGGTCGGCAAAGCTCATTAAACTGTTGGGAAATAATGAAAATCCGCCATTATTAAAAGCCGAGACACTATAAAAGGCGGCATAGAAAAAGGCTTCCAGAAAATCGTAATCTTGCAACCAGGCCAGGGTCAGAATAAAGGTGCCGATGCCTTCAAAAAACAGCGAATAGAGTAATACGCCTTTGATGGTAAAGCCTACCGTCGCCAGACTGGTCTGACCAATGGTTTCCTGGGCCATCATCTGCTGTTTTAAGCCAATTTTGGGTGACAGGCTCATGGCAGCCAGAATTGCGAAAGTCATAAAGCCCAGCCCGCCACATTGCAGCAACAGCATAATCACAATCTGGCCAAATACGGTATAGGCCTCGCCGACATTGACCACCGACAAACCGGTAATGGTCACCGCAGAGGTGGCGGTAAATAAAGCCTGTAACCAGCTCAGGTCCCCCTGATGGGCAAAGGGCAGTTTAAGCAATAGAGTGCCGATCACAATAAAGCTTAAAAATCCCAGCGCGAGCAGACTCGGCGGGCTTAAATTGACCGTGGTTGCTGTGCTGGGCTTCGCCGTATTTTTATAGGCAGTCTTATTCTTCGTCATGTGATTCATGGCTATTTAAAATGCTTGGATAAGCGTTTCAGCTGTTCAACCTGGCCTTCGAGCACCAGAATATCGCCTTGCTGCATAATTAACTGCGGATCGAGGCTGAACTGAATCTCGCTGCCGCGTTTATGCAGCAGGGTTTTCACTTCTGGCGCATGACCGATAAACTCATGATAGCGCGTACCGTTTAAGGCTTCAGTGACTTCCACTTTGACAATAAAGTGGTCATCTTCCAGCGCCATATAGCGGCTGACCATCGGATAACTCAGTGACTGGGCAATGCGGACACCCATATCTTCTTCCGGATGAATAATTTTGCTGACCTGCAGATGGGTCAGAATCATGTGGTGGGCTTTGGACTTGGCTTTGACATAAATTTTTTCCAGCCCCATATTTTTCAGATGCAGCACACATAAAATACTGGCTTCAATATCTTCACCAATGGCCACCACCACCGCATCACAGTTCTGAATATTCAGCTCCTGTAGCACGTGTTCGTCGGTAGCATCGGCAATCACGGCGTGGGTAATTTCCTCGGCAATATTTTCCACATATTTTTTATTAATATCGATGCCAATCACATCATGTTTCAGGCTGACCAGTTGCGTGGCAACGGTGGCACCAAAACTGCCTAAGCCAATGACTGCAAATTGCGCCATAGTGTGTTCCTAATTACATTTTTATGGTTAGCGTGAATATAAATTTATTTTAAAGATCAGGTGGATATTTACATCATTTTTCTTAGGGTGTTTGTGTAAACCAATAAAAAACCGCCAGCAAATGGCGGTTTTTTAAACTGGATTTTATTTCAGGAAGCGCTGATAACCTAAGTTATTGCTAATTTCCGCATATGGATAGCTAATGCTTTCCAGGGTTTCAATCAGCCCGTCCGGGTTCTGTTTGGCATCGCTGGCTTCCAGACCCACCAGCACACGGCCTTCGGCGGCGCCGTGGTTACGGTAATGGAACAGGGTGATGTTATGGGTCGGGCCTAAACGCTCCAGGAAGGTCAGCAGGGCGCCTGGACGCTCCGGAAATTCCACCCGGAACAGACGTTCATTTTCAATATCGGCATGACCGCCAATTAAATAGCGGATGTGCAGTTTGGCCACTTCATCATCGGACAGATCATCAACATCATATTGCACTTTCAAGGCCTCAAAGATGTCATGACGTTCTTTTTCACCGCCTTTCAAGCTAATGCCGACAAAGACCTGTGCGGCCGATGCATCACTGGCACGATAGTTAAACTCGGTAATATTACGGCCTTGCAGGGCGCGGCAGAAGTTCAGGAAGGAACCTTTCTGCTCTGGAATGGTGACTGCAAAAATCGCTTCTTTGCGCTCACCGAGTTCAGTGCGCTCGGCGATATAACGCAGGCGGTCAAAGTTCATGTTCGCGCCGCAAACAATCGACACGATATTTTTGCCAATCAGCTCATGCTGCTCGACATATTTTTTGATGCCGGCCAAGGCCATAGCACCTGATGGTTCTACAATACTGCGGTTTTCATCAAAAGTATCTTTAATTGCAGCGCAGATTTCATCGGTATTCACCAGCACCACATCCGGTTCGACAATCGGGCCAGAGTTGTCTGATTTTTGCAGACGAATCACATCAAAGGGTTTTTCACCAATCTGTGCCACGGCGGTCCCATCGGCAAACAGACCGACCGAAGGCAGAACAATACGTTCACCAGCTTCTAAGGCTGCTTTCAGACAGGCCGATTCATCATATTCCACTGGAATGACTTTGACGTGCGGAGCGACATCACCCAAGTACGCTGCTACACCGGCAATCAGGCCACCGCCACCTACGGCAACAAAGACATAATCGACATCGCGCCATTGGCGTAAAATTTCATTGGCGATGGTGCCTTGGCCGGCCATGACCAGTTCATCATCATAGGGTGGAATGAAGGTCATGCCATCATCCTGGGCACGCTGAATGGCATATTTGTTGGCTACATCAAACGAATCGCCGTGTAGTACTACTTCGCCACCTAAACGTTTTACCGCCTGTACTTTAATATCTGGCGTGGTTTTAGGCATCACGATAATGGCACGAATCCCCAGTTTTTTTCCTGAAAGAGCCACGCCTTGAGCATGGTTGCCGGCTGAAGCTGTGATCACGCCACGTTCTAACTGCGCTTTAGGTAGTTGGCTAATACGGTTATAGGCACCGCGTAGTTTGAAAGAAAAGACCGGTTGTAAATCTTCCCGCTTGAAGCGGATGTTGTTATTCAGTCGTTCACTAATTCGTGGCGCTGCTTCGAGTGGGGTTTCGATTGCAACATCGTAGACTGTTGCTTGTAAAATTTGTCGAACCAAACGAGACAGCATGTTAATCTTCCATCTAACAGTTTAAAATAGGGGTTTATTGTAACAAACCCCTGTACATTTGGGCTGTAAAATCAGCATCAAATGTCAAAAAATAGTTGAGCGAAGTCATGAGTCTGTATGCAACCCAAGATGAGAAGAAACAAGCTGCGGCAAAAGCAGCCTTAAAACATTTGCCTAAAGGCGGGATTCTGGGTGTAGGCACAGGCAGTACCGTTAATTTCCTCATCGATTTATTGCCTGAATTGCAATTGGAAGCGGCTGTGGCCAGTTCTGAAGCAACAGCAGAGCGCCTGAAAAAACTGGGCATTGAAGTCGTGGATATGAACAGCGTGGGCGGTTTAGATGCTTATGTCGATGGCGCAGATGAAATTGACCGTCATATGCACATGATTAAAGGTGGCGGCGCGGCATTAACCCGTGAAAAAATTGTCGCGTCGATTGCGAAAAAATTTGTTTGTATCGTTGATGATTCAAAATGGGTTGAACAGTTGGGCCGTGAATTCCCGCTACCGGTTGAAGTAATTCCAATGGCACGTTCTGCCGTGGCACGCAAGCTGGTCGCACTTGGGGGTGATCCGGCGTACCGTGAAGGTGTGGTAACCGATAACGGCAATGTGATTTTAGATGTTTATAACCTGAATATCTTAAATGCACTGGAACTGGAAAAAACCATCAATGATATTCCGGGTGTGGTGTGTAACGGTATTTTTGCGATTAATAAAGCCAATATTGCGATTGTTGCAACCAATAACGGTATTGAAGAGCGTACCGCAGTTTAAGGCATATAAATTTATATAAACCGTTATGTAAATTGAGTTTTGATTTATATTTTTCTCTAATGAAAGTTTCCTTTTCTTTGTAAGGAAAGGGAACTTTTCAATATTCATTTTACGACAAACATTTTACAACCAAGACCGAATCTTTATAAATCATCAAAATCACTGAGAGTAGAGTATTTGCTTGAGTAAAGATAATTCAAATACTAATAAAAATATGATTTCCAGCTTACCTGAAATTCAAATCACACCACATGCAAGAGCAACACGTTTACGTTTACGTGTCGAACCGCATCAAATTCGTTTAACTGTGCCAAAGCATTGTACCCAGCGACAAATTCAGGATTTCTTGCAGCAATCTGAACAGTGGATGATAGATGCTTGGCATAAACAGCAGGCACAGCAAGGATTTGTACAGCGTGAATTACCAAATCAGTTGGCACTTTTTAATTTAGATGAGCCTTTAAATATCTACTATCAAACACAACAACAGAGTTTTATTTTAGATTTAAAAAAGCATTGCCTTTGGGTCAGTGACCGTCAACCTGCAGCATATTTAAAAGCCTTTGTTATTGCTTATGCCAAAGAGTATTTACCAATTTATTTAAAGCAAGTGAGCAGAGAAACAGGCTTGAAATATGGTGATTGCTCAATTCGTAAGCCCAAAACTCGCTGGGGGAGCTGTTCTGCTAAACATGACATTATGCTTAATAGTGGTTTGGTGCTTTTTCCACAGGAAATCACACGCTACGTGGCGGTACATGAGTTAGCGCATACCAAGCATTTTGATCATAGTCCCAACTTTTGGGCAGAAGTTCAAAAACATGATGTTGATTTCCAGCAGCATCGGAAAATTTTAAAAAGTACACCGATGCCGTGGTGGTGGAATATTGTATGAGGTTTATTCTTTATTTAAAAAATAATGCAAAATGCGGTAGCTTTTGATTAAGACAAAAGTTATTTACATAAGTATTGAAAAGAAGAAATATACAACTGAAAAGGGTTCTGCACGATATAATTTGTACTGAAAGATAATTAATAGGACTTACGCCGATGATGTAAAGCATATTGGTGTGGTTAATATTGAAAATGTTTTTTATTAAATGTAACTAAGTATTACATTCCAAATAAAAATATCTATTGTCTTGCTCTTGCTACTTTACGAAATCTTTACTTCCGCGTAAGTGTAGAAACTGGATATGATTATTTTCTTACGGCAATAATTAGAGTATTTACTCAACTATTTTTGTTGAGATAAATACAAGTAATTTAAAAAAAGTTAAGTAAGTCACATTTTAATGTTGCTTTGTGAAACCTTGTTGATATTATGTGTTTGGGTTGGGGCGTGTGTATATGGTTACTCATGATCGTAGCAGTCTTGCTAAACAGTTTTATATTTCTGTACGTGTTAAATTTGTGATCGCTTTCATTGGAGCCTGTCTGTGGACATGGTTTTCTTTATGGATGGCTGAAAATTGGATACGTGATTTGAGCCAATTGATTGGGTCAGTTGCAGCGATATTCTTTATTTATGGTATTGCGATTATTCCTGGATTTATGAATTCCTTTGCTGCTTTGAGCTTGTTGATGGATAAAAGGCCTAAACGACAAATTTTAGATGTATATCCGAATATTACAATTCTCATAGCTGCATACAATGAAGAACTTTCTATTCTAGACACGCTTAAGAGTGTAGATAGACAGAATTATCTGGGTGGACTGCAAGTCATTGTGATCAATGACGGTTCTAAAGATCGTACTGCACAACTGGTCAAACAGGCTGAAGCTCAGTATTCATGGCTGACTTTATTGGATTTAACCCAAAATGCAGGTAAGGCTCATGCCTTAAATGAGGGTTTGAAATTAGCCAAACATGATTTGGTGCTTACTGTTGATGCAGACTCCTACTTACACCATTTTGCTTTGCAATGCATTGTGGAGCGCTATGTTGCAGATCCCCCGAATACACGCGCCGTTGCAGGTAAAATTTTGGTTCGAAATTCACGTCATAATTTACTGACAAAAACGCAAGAGTGGGATTATTTTTTGGGGATTGCTGCGACAAAACGCTTGCAGTCTTTATATCAAGGTACGCTGGTGGCTCAAGGCGCATTTTCAATTTATGATCGTAATGCACTGGTTGAAGTGGGTGGTTGGCCTGAATGTGTAGGTGAGGACATTGTACTTACTTGGGCATTGCTCAGAGCAGGTTACCGTATTGGACATTCGGAGGATGCCTGTGTATTTACCAATGCGCCTACGGAACTCAACGTGTTTGTTAAACAACGTCAGCGTTGGGCACGTGGCATGATGGAGGCTTTTATTAAGCATCCAGGTATTTTGATTAAGCCGCGGTTATCTACATTCTTTATTTATTGGAATGTGCTGTTTCCATGGTTAGACATTGCCTTTACCTTTGGTTTTATTCCTGGAATTATTTTGGCATGTTTTGGTCATTTTTGGATAGTTGGTCCAATGACTTTGGCACTCTTACCTATGGCTTTTTTGTTGGGTTTTCTCAACTACAGTATTGAAAAACGTATGTTTAAAGCTATGGATCTTAAAATACGTAAAAACCTAACGGGTTTCTTTATTTATGTTTTGGCTTATAGTTTCTTGTTGCAACCAGCAAGCATTTTAGGCTACTTGGATGAAATTTTGAAAACACGTAAAAAATGGGGTACTAAATGAAATCTAGTAATATGAATTTTGGTTTCTCATTATGCTTTTTTTGCTTACTTTCAACCCATGTGCAGTCGGGTGAGTCGTCAGCAACACAACCCTTAGACTTGGCTGCAGGCATGGAGTTTTTCATTAGCCATGATAGTGAAGGTTTTGAAACAAAAAAAATATCAGCTGAAGTTTTTCCTCAATACAACAATGCAAATGATTATTTAGGCGCACGTTTTAGTGCTTATAACTATAAAATTGATGATTGGCAGAGTGATGCTTACAAAGTATCAATTATTGCTAAAAATGTAGAAGCTGCAACTGCAAATGGATGGACGCTTGAAGCTGGGGTCTTTGAACAAAATGACCATACCTTAGCCACCTTTGATGGTAGCTATCGTCAACCATTAACTAAAAGTACCGCAGTAGAATTATTTGCAAATCGTGATTGGGTCGAAACACGTCCAGCTTTAGAGCAAGGTATACATTTTACTTATTTGGGTGGCGCAGTTGATCAGCAAATAGGGCCACATGTTACTTTAGTTGGTTTGGCAGCAACGCAGCTATTTTCAGATGATAATCGCCGTGATCATGGTCGCTTAAAATTAATCTACCAGCCATCCTTAGAATATGGCTTAACATTGCAGGCGCGATACCGTATATATCAAAGTGATGCGGATGATGTTGCAGGGTTGTATTTTAATCCTAAAGACTATGAAGAAAGTATGTTAGCTCTGGGGTGGCGTAAAAGATACAATGGTTGGACGACTGGGATTACACTCGGTTATGGACGAGAAAAAGTGGCTGATGCACCGAGCCAATCAACAGAATTACTAGAACTGAACATACAGAGTCCAATTCATCAAAACCAATTTGTGCGCTTAAATGCGGGTTATAGTAACAGTGCTTCATATTATGGTGCCGACTATAGCTATCATTATTTAATGGGCGAATGGGTGCTTAAATTTTAGTAAATTACTATGTATTAAAATCAGATCCTAGCTTGAATATTTTATGATAAAGAAAATACTAATTTCAACTAATAACTAAGCAAAACAGTTTAGAAAACTAAAACTTCCTGTCATACTATAGTGTTAGCTTAAACATGCTTTTGAATTGAGGTAATGCACGTGATTTCAGTTGGTATTGTCGGTGGTACAGGTTATACAGGCGTTGAATTATTGCGTCTTTTGCTACGACACCCAAATGTAAAAGTAAATGTATTGACTTCACGTACAGAAGCGGGTCGTCGTGTCGATGATATGTTCCCAAGTCTGCGTGGTCATACCGATTTATGCTATTCAGATTTAAATATTGAAGATTTAAAACAGTGTGATGTGGTGTTCTTTGCCACGCCGCACGGTGTTGCCATGAAACACGCGGCCGATCTGGTTGCGGCCAATACCAAAGTCATTGATCTGGCGGCAGATTTCCGTTTACAGGATTTGGCCCAATTCGAAAAATGGTACGGCATGGAACATGCCTGCCCAGAGATTCTTAAAGATTCAGTCTATGGTTTATCTGAACTGAACCGTGAGCAGATCAAAACTGCACAGGTGATTGGCAACCCGGGCTGTTATCCAACTACCGTGCAATTAGGTTTGGCACCATTATTAAAATCTGCTGAAACCTTGATTAAACCTGAAAGTATTATTATTGATGCCAAATCGGGCGTATCCGGCGCCGGCCGTAAAGCCAGCCTGGGCATGATTTACTCTGAAAATGCCGATAACTTCAAGGCTTATGGGGTGGCAGGTCACCGTCATCATCCGGAAATTGTGGAAGCATTGGAAAATATTTCTGGTCAAAAAGATGTGTTTAACCACATTGTGTTTGTACCGCATTTAGTGCCGATGATTCGTGGCATGCTCAGCACCATGTATATTGACCTGACCGATGCAGGGGATGCGACAGATGTACAGGCGCTATATGAACAGTTTTATGCGCAAGAGCAGTTTGTAGATGTAATGCCAGCAGGCAGCTCACCTGAAACGCGTTCAGTACGCGGCGCGAACCAGTTACGTATTGCGCTGTACAAGCCGCAACCGAAGAAACTGGTGGTGCTGGTGGCACAGGACAATCTGGTGAAAGGGGCAGCCGGTCAGGCGGTACAAAACATGAACCTGATGTTTGGCTTTGCAGAGCAGGCTGGCCTAGAGGTGATTGGTCTATTACCATAAGAAACGCTTTTCGACTTCACACACATTTAGATTTCGATTTAAATGTGTGGTTTGAATGCAATCAAAACAAGAGATGACGATGCAGAATACGGATACCAATACCACGTCACAACCGACGCCACCGAAAAAACCTTTTATGCAAAGCAATTTACCTCTCGTACTCGGTGCAGCTGTATTAATGTTAGGCAGCGGCTTTTTGGGCTATTCGGTGGGGCATCGTCAGGGTTTGACTGTGGTCGGTTATGATGCCGATGCAGAGCAGCTGGTTGAAGTCGTACAGGAACAGAAAGTTCGTCTGGAAAGCCTGAATAAAACCCTGAATGCAGCGGTTCAGGAGCGTGATGTAGCGGTCAGCAATGCCAATGACCTGTATGCGGCCCTGAATCAGGCACGTAATGATAAAATCCAGGCCGATGGCATGGGCAATTTATACCGTGAAGTGCTGCGTGATCGGGGTGGTTTAAGTCTGACCATCCAGAATATTGGGATTAAACCTTTACCCGATAATGCCTATGAATATCAGCTCGATCTGGTGCAGATCAGCCCGAATAAGCGCCGTGCTTCAGGCAATGTTGAACTACGTCTGATTCAGGGCACCGAGGTGCTGGTGGTGCCCATGGAAGACAATAATTTCAATTTTGATAATTATGAGCGCCTGACCGGCCGCTGGACCATGCCAAAAGGCTTTAGTCCGCAATTTATTGAAGTGCGTTTAACTGGTAGTACACCTGTGACCAAACGATTCAGCTGGGCACGTGGAAAAGCCACGGAAGCGCCTTCTGCCTTTATCTCTGAAATACCGCAAGCAGAAGCCACTGCGCAATAACTGTGAAATAAATCTCTTATGCGAAGTAACAAACGACCAATTTGTTTAAACGAAATCAAACAGTCTTTTCAGCAGTCCGGCATGGTGGACTGGCATTTTAATCCGCGTTTAAGTACGGATGAGCCGAATGAGCATGAGGACGGAGACATTGCTGTACAGACGGCGCCGCCTGAATTAAAGCGTCCACCGTTATACGCTGTCGTTTTATTGAACGATGACTATACCCCAATGGACTTTGTAATTGAAATTTTACAACAATACTTTGCAATGAATCTTGACCAAGCGACTCAAGTAATGCTAACTGTACATTACGAAGGAAAAGGTATTGCAGGGGTTTATCCGCGAGACATCGCAGAGACCAAAGCAAACCAAGTCAATAATTACGCTCGATCTCAAGGTCATCCATTACTTTGTCAGATTGAGCCTAAAAACTAAGGGGGTTACATGCTCAGTCGTCAATTAGAAGTATCATTACGTTTGGCTGTTAGCATGGCTCGTCAAAAGAGACATGAGTTTCTGACGGTAGAACATTTATTATTGGCTTTGCTCGACAATGATTCTGCAGTAAATGCGCTAAAAGCATGCGGGGCAGATATTATTGTGCTGCGCAAAGAACTTGAAGAATATGTAGAACAGCATACCCCTAAACTCGGTGAAAACAGCGATCAGGCGCCGCATCCAACGGAAAGCTTTGACCGTATTTTGCAACGAGCAATTTTCCATGTGCAATCCAGTGGTGGTGATCGCACAGTCGAAGGCGCAGATATTCTGGTTGCGATGTATTCGGAACGGGATTCTTTTGCCGTATATCTATTAAAACGCCATCAAATTAACCGTTTAACCTTAACCCAGTATCTTTCTCACGGTACGCGCAAAGAAGAATCGCAAGCCGAAGAAGAAATTGAAGAACTCGATGGGGAAAGCGCAACTTCGGCTAATAGCGGTCCGCTGGAGCTATATACCACCAACCTCAACAATGAAGCGGTGAAGGGCAAAACTGACCCACTGATTGGCCGTGAAAAAGAAATTGAACGCGCCGCGCAAATCTTATGTCGCCGTCGCAAAAACAACCCGCTGCTGGTCGGTGATCCGGGGGTTGGTAAAACCTCAATTGCCGAAGGTCTGGCCTGGTTAATCGTGAATGGTAAAGCGCCAAAACCACTGCTCAATTCAGAAATTTACAGTCTGGATATTGGTGCCTTGGTGGCCGGAACCAAATACCGCGGTGATTTTGAAAAACGCCTGAAACAGCTGTTAAATGCGTTAAAGAAAAAGCCGGAAGCGATTTTATTTATTGATGAAATCCACATGATTATTGGTGCCGGTTCCAGCATGGGCAGCACCATGGATGCCTCGAACCTGATTAAACCGGCGCTAGCCAATGGCACTTTGCGTTGTATCGGTTCGACCACGTTCCAGGAATATCGTCAGGTCTTTGAGAAAGATCATGCCTTGTCGCGTCGTTTCCAGAAAATTGATGTCAATGAGCCATCAATTCCTGAAACCATTGATATTTTACGTGGCCTGAAATCAAAATTTGAAGATTTCCACCATGTCCAATATGATGATAAAGCACTGGTTTCTGCGGTTGAGTTGTCATCTAAATACATTAATGACCGTTTCTTGCCAGACAAGGCCATTGACGTGATTGATGAAGCCGGTGCACAGCGCCGTCTGAAAGATGAGCAGGAAGATCGTCTGATTACCGTGGAAAATATCGAAGATATTGTGGCGAAAATTGCCCGTATTCCACCGAAAACGGTGTCTAAAGATGACAAGACTGTGCTTGAGCATCTGGAGCGTGATCTGAAACGTGTGGTATTCGGGCAGGATGAAGCGATTGAAGCGTTAGCATCTGCCATTAAACTGTCGCGTGCCGGTTTGAAATCGCCTGATAAGCCAGTGGGTAGCTTTGTATTTGCCGGCCCGACCGGGGTGGGTAAAACTGAAGTTACCAAGCAGCTGGCCAAATTGCTGGGTGTCGAGCTGGTCCGTTTTGATATGTCGGAGTACATGGAACGCCACGCGGTGTCCCGTTTAATTGGTGCGCCGCCGGGCTATGTCGGTTTTGATCAGGGTGGTTTGCTCACTGATGCGATCCATAAAAATCCGCATTGTGTGCTGCTACTCGATGAAATTGAAAAAGCCCATCCGGATGTGTTTAACCTGTTGCTGCAGATTATGGATCATGGCTCATTGACCGATAATAATGGACGTAAGTCAGACTTCCGTAATGTGGTGCTGGTACTGACCACCAATATTGGTGCAGAAAGTATTTCTCGCGTCAGCATTGGCTTTATGGAACAGGACAATAGCAATGACAACCAGGAAGCAATGAAAAAAGCCTTCTCGCCTGAATTCCGTAACCGTCTGGACAGCGTGATTCAGTTTAAAGCCTTGCCGACCAGCGTGATTGAAAGCGTGGTCGACAAGTTCCTGACTGAACTGCAAGCTCAGCTGGATGAGAAAAAAGTCATTCTTGAAGTAGATCAGGATGCACGTGAGTGGATGGCTGAACATGGCTATGACCGTTTAATGGGTGCACGCCCAATGCAGCGTTTAATTCAGGAACACCTGAAGAAACCACTGGCAGAGATGATCCTATTTGGTGAGCTGGCTGAACACGGCGGCAATGTAGCTGTATCGGTCAAGAAAGAAAACGGTAAAGCCACCGGTTTGAAACTTGAAGTATTTGAAGATCAAACCGCTGAACCGGCTTAATCCTGTACTTGAATATGAAAGCCCGTGTATGCACGGGCTTTTGTTTGTTTAAGGTTTATCTTTTTACCTTTCTATTGGAAAGCTGCGCGTCACTTGTATTGTGAGTTTTTATGGATTTTTCTATCACTAAAATTCTGACCACGGTTTGTCTGTTCTTGGTGACGGCGGTGGCGGAAATTTTGGGCTGTTACTTTCCTTATTTAATTTTGAATCAGGGGAAATCACATTGGCTCTGGTTGCCTACGGTATTGGCTCTAGCGGTATTTGTCTGGCTGTTAACCTTGCATCCGGCAGCATCAGGGCGAATTTACGCCGCTTATGGTGGAATTTACATTTTTACCGCGCTGATGTGGCTGAAATTTGTCGATCAAGTCAGTTTAAGTCGTTGGGATCTGCTGGGTGGTCTGGTGGTGATGTGCGGCGCGCTGATTATTATTTTGCAGCCACAAGGACTGGTGCGTTAATTTTTCTATTGTCATTGTGGGCTGAAAATGGGAATTTACTGCGGCAGGATTTACTACCGCAGTTAGTGATTAATCGGGTTGGTTTAGAATTTACATTCCGAATTTTTTAGCTGTAACTGATACTGCTGCTGCGCCGAGCTTAACTGCAGCTCAATCCGGTAGGGATTGACGCGTTGGAACTGATGCTCAAAAATCATCTCGCAATTTTGCAGTAAATTCTTTTTCATGATTTTTTTCACTTCGCTATGGCCAACATCCTGAGCAAACTGCTCGAAATCCGGGCTGCTAATCAAACCTTTCACTTCAACTCGGTCTGCAAATAGCTGCATCTGTTCAATAATCGTATTCTGATCGACCTGATACGGCAGGGTGCGTGAATCTTCCACACTAATAATATTCAGAATTTCATTAAGTCCGGTCGTATTCTTGATTTTGTACTCGGCATCAATGATCTGTTTTTGTTGCAGATACTGGTCCAGTTCACTGGCATGGCTGGTGAATGAAAGGGCACTGAGTCCGAGGGCTAAAACTGTCGACAAATAGATTTTATTGTTCATTCGAGTCACACATTATGAGCTGTATTTTAGACATTTATATCAACATGAATAGGGCGGATAAGCAACCACCCGATCTGGCTTCATCTTTATAAATATAAGGAATATATAATCTATTTATCTGTAAATTCTTGTTTTTAAATACTTTTTAACTAAAAAATTGATTAAAAATTACATTTTGTTTTTGTGTGAAGTTTCCACTAAAAGTTATATTAGCAACGCGCTTATGCTGTATCTAAGCAAAAATATCTCCTTATGTGGCAAGAGCTTATCGCCTCTACATGAGAAATTTCAATAAATTAAAAATGAGGAAGATAAACCTTGAGCCAAGCTGATACCAAACAGGAAAAAGCCAGTCGAATTAAGGGAATTATCGGGGCGGCCTCGGGCAACCTCGTCGAATGGTTCGATTTCTATATCTATGCTGTATTTGCGGTTTACTTTACCCAAGCGCTGACTGCACCGAACATGGATAGTTCTACCTAGGCCATTTATGTCTGGGGGGTATTTGCGGCAAGCTTCTTTATGCGTCCGATTGGCAGCTGGCTGTTTGGACGTATTGCCGATAAACATGGCCGTAAAAAGTCCATGGTGATTTCCATCTGCCTGATGGCCTTCAGTTCCTTTCTGTTTGCTGCATTGCCGACTTATGAGCAAGTCGGGATGGCGGCACCGTTCCTGCTGTTGCTGGTGCGTTTGTTACAAGGCTTGTCGGTTGGCGGGGAATATGGTGCGGTTGCCACCTATATGAGTGAGCTGGGTTTAAAAGGTCAGCGCGGCTTTTTTTCCTCGTTCTAATATGTGACTTTAACCGGCGGACAGTTACTGGCCAGCTTGCTGGGTGTAATTTTCCTGAGTTTTATGACCGAGCAGCAGTTACAGGATGGCGGCTGGCGTATTCCGTTTGTGATTGGTGGTCTGGCTGCCATTGCCTCACTGCTGGCACGAAGCCGTCTGGAAGAAACGTTGTCACATGAAGACAGCGATAAAGAAGAGTCGGGCAGCTTAAAAGAGCTGTTTAAAAATCACTGGAAAACTTTCTTGCTGGTGGTGGGCTATACCTCGGCGGGTTCACTTAGTTTCTATGTGATTACGGTTTATTCCAAAACCTATCTGACCAATATCGGCATTGATTCGCAGACGGTCGGGCTAATCATGACGGGCTGTATTTTTATTCTGATGGTGGCGCAGCCATTCTTCGGGATTTTATCAGACAGGATTGGTCGCAGAAATTCGATGCTGCTGTTTAGTGGTCTGATGGCGATTGCCATTTATCCTGTTATGGCAATCGGGATGCGTGCCTTTAGTGATTCACCCATGATGGTGGCCTTGCTGTTGATTTTCCTGATGATGCTGTTAAGTATGTATACCTCGATCAGTGGAATTGTAAAAGCGGAAATGTTCCCACCGCATGTGTGTGCACTCGGTGTTGGTTTCTCTTATGCGGTTGGTAATGCAGTATTTGGCGGCTCAGCCCCTTCAGTGGCTTTACAGTTTAAATCAGCCGGTATTGAAAACAGTTTCTTTATCTATGTGATTGTGATGCTGGTGATCTGTTTCTTCTATAGTCTGCAAATTCCTCGTGAAGCGCGCTATTTAAAAGATGATCATTAATCCGGATTTCATGACTTGATCAAAACGAAAAAAGCACCGGGAATGAACGGTGCTTTTTTATCTTGATGCGGTTAGCAATTATTTTAAATGCTCGTTGATCAGGAATTCCATTAGGGCTTTTTGTGCGTGTAGACGGTTTTCCGCTTCATCCCAAACCACAGAATTTTTATGATCCAGCATATTTTCTGAAATTTCTTCACCGCGGTGTGCAGGCAGGCAGTGCATGAACAGACAATCTGGATGCGCTAGATCCATGAGGCGTTCATTAACCTGATAGTTGGCAAATGCCTGTTCACGGATTTTCTGTTCTTCTTCTTGACCCATGCTGGCCCACACGTCGGTCACGATTAAATCGGCATTGACTGCGGCATCTTCAGCAGAATCGACCAGTTCAACACAGTGAGCAAATTCAGACAGGAATTTTTCTTGTGGCTCATAACCTTTAGGTGCAGCCACTTTCAGCTTGAAGCCCCACATGTGTGCCGCTTCAATATACGAGTTACACATGTTGTTGCCATCACCAATCCAGGCCACGGTTTTGCCTTCGATTGGACCGCGATGCTCAAGGAAGGTTTGCATATCGGCCAGTAATTGACATGGATGATGATCGTCAGTTAAGGCATTAATCACCGGCACTTTGGAATAAGAAGCAAAACGCTCCACAATGTCATGTCCAAAGGTGCGAATCATGACAATATCCAGCATGCTTGAAATCACGCGTGCTGAATCTTCAATAGGCTCACCACGACCTAACTGGGTGTCGCGTGGAGATAAGAAAATTGCGCTACCACCAAACTGATTCATACCAGCTTCAAACGATACACGGGTACGGGTACTCGACTTCTCAAAAATCATGCCCAAAACTTTACCAATAAAAGGTTGGAAAACTTCATGCTGATGCTGCTTGCGTTTAAGTTCAATTGCGCGTTGCAAAATCTGGTTAAGTTCTAAAGTCGACAGGTCGCGTAAAGTGAGAAAGTGACGTAGAGCCATTCGTTACTCCACAATAATTGCTGAAATTGAAATCAAAACAACAATTAGTTGTTGGTTGGTTAAATAAAACAGGGAATCGGCTAATATACTATATTGAATCGAAATTGCAAAAAACTAGACGATTTGGTGACCTTGCAGAAAGTGATCGACACAGTAATGAATATAGTCATCTGTGGTTTGCGGGTCATCCTGAACAGGCAAGCCCATTAAAATCCGCCATTCCAGATTACGCAGAATGCCAAAGAACAGCTGCGCTGAATAAAGTGAATTCTCACAGCGAATCAGACCCTGGGCGGCGGCATGATCCAGCGCATGTGCAATGGAAGTTTGCAAATGCTTGGGGCCTTGTTCATAGATATAACGCGCCAGTTCCACATTGTGCTGGGTGCGCTCCAAAATTAACCTTAAAAAGGCAGAATTGGCCGGCACACTTAAATGGCTTTTAAAATTATCTAGTGTATGAATTAAATAAGCCCGTAAATCACCCTCAAAAGATTCAAAGGGTAAGCAAATGTCTTTAAAGAACTTTTCCGCACGATAATCACAAATGGCGGTAAACAGGCCTTCTTTATTGCCAAAATATTTATAGATAAAGGCCTTGGAACCACCGGCATGATGCACGATATCATCCAGCGAGACAGCATCGTAGCCATGTTCCAGAAACAGGTCATTGGCGCTCAATAATAAAGCCAGACAGCGTTCATGCCCACGCTTGGTCGGAGGGACATCTTTGCTAAAGGGTTCTAACTGAGCCAAATCATGCATAATCAGGGAGCAGGCCGCCAATTGGTAAGGAATAAATATAATTGTAGCAAATATATGACCGCTTGGCATGGAATAGCGTAGACGGAAATGTATTGACTTTTTTCTTACAGATTTACTTGAATATTTGACTAAAGTTTTAGGGACTTTATTCTAATTGGTCATGGTTTAGGCAAAGATTCTGAGTATACTCAAGCCTCAATAATTAGAAACTACTGTGGAAAGGACGATGACAGAACAAACATCTGCAGGCTTAAGATTCAGACAGGCGCTGGACACGGAAAAGCCCTTACAAATTATCGGTACAGTCAATGCCTATGCCGCCATGATGGCAAAACAGGTCGGCTATAAAGCCATTTATGTATCGGGTGCAGGTGTCGCCAATTATTCCTACGGTTTGCCGGATTTGGGCATGACCAGCCTCGATAATGTCCTGGAAGATGTACGCCGTATTACAGAACGTGTCGATACACCTGTGCTGGTGGATATTGATACCGGCTGGGGCGGTGCATTTAATATTGGCCGTACCATCAAGCAAATGATTGCAGCAGGTGCTGCTGCGGTGCATATTGAAGATCAGGTGGCGCAAAAACGCTGTGGCCATCGCCCGAACAAGGAAATTGTGACCCAGCAGGAAATGGTGGATCGTATTAAAGCGGCAGTCGATGCCAAAACTGATTCCAACTTTGTGGTGATGGCGCGTACCGATGCCTTGCAAAAAGAAGGTTTGCAGGCGGTGATTGACCGGGCCTGTGCCTGTGTCGAGGCAGGTGCAGATGCCATTTTTGCAGAAGCCATGACCGACATTACCATGTACAAAACTGTTTGTGATGCAGTCGGTGTACCGGTACTGGCCAACATTACCGAATTTGGTGATACGCCGTATTACACCACTGATGAACTAGCTGAGCAGGGCGTGCGTATGGTGTTATATCCATTGTCGGCAACACGTGCAATGCAAAAAGCAGCGCTGGAAGTGATGCAGTCGATTCGTGAGCATGGCACACAAACCCATGTGCTGGATAAAATGCAGCAACGCAAAGAATTATATGAATTTTTAGATTACCACACCTTTGAAAACACATTAGATAAACTGTTCAAGCAGGAGAATTAAAACAATGGCTGAAGGAAAAGTACTGACTGGCGCTGGATTGCGCGGACAAGTCGCAGGGAAAACCGCATTATCGACAGTTGGAAAAAGCGGTGCGGGTCTGACCTATCGTGGTTATGACGTGCAGGATCTGGCAGAAAACTGCCAGTTTGAGGAAGTCGCTTATCTGATCTTCTTTGGTGAATTACCTACCACCGAACAGCTAACCAGCTATAAAGCCAAGCTGAAATCTTTACGTCAGTTACCAGATGCACTAAAAGAAGTACTGGAGCGTATTCCGGCCGATTCACATCCAATGGATGTGATGCGTACTGGCGTGTCGATGCTTGGCAATCTGGAAACCGAACAGTCGTTTGATGTGCAGCAAGATGTTGCCGACCGTATTCTGGCCGCTTTACCGGGCATTATCTGTTACTGGTACCGTTTTAGCCATGACGGCGTACGTGTTGATGAAAACACCGATGATGATTCAATTGGCGCGCAATTCCTGCATCTGTTACGTGGTGAAAAACCCAATGAGCTGCATGAGCAGGTGATGAACGTATCGTTAATTCTGTATGCAGAGCATGAGTTTAACGCATCCACCTTTACTGCACGCGTGTGTGCATCAACCTTGTCTGATATGCACTCATGTATTACCGGCGCGATTGGTTCACTGCGTGGTCCACTGCACGGTGGCGCCAATGAAGCGGCCATGGAAATGATTGAAAACTGGACCTCTCCAGAAGAAGCTGAGCGTGAAATGCTGGGCATGCTAGAGCGTAAAGAAAAGATCATGGGCTTTGGTCATGCTATTTACAAGGACAATGATCCGCGTAATGGCATTATTAAAGTCTGGTCAGAGCGTCTGGCCAAAGATGTAGGTGATACCGTACTTTATCCGGTATCGGTCCGCTGTGAAGAAGTGATGTGGCGCGAGAAAAAACTGTTCTGTAACGCAGACTTCTTCCATGCTTCGGCTTATCACTTTATGGGTATTCCGACCAAGCTGTTCACGCCAATCTTTGTGATGTCGCGTGTGACCGGCTGGGCGGCGCATGTGATGGAACAGCGTGCAGATAACCGTATTATTCGTCCAAGCGCGGATTATACCGGTCCAGAACTGCGTAAAGTGGTGCCAATTGCAGAGCGTACCTCGGCGGCTTAATCTGCCGTGTCATTGAATAAAGCCTCATTTGAGGCTTTATTTTTTGTTGCTATATTTTTTCTGCTATATTTTTGCTGTTATTGAGAATTGCTGAGCAGAACCGGATCTTCAATCGGATAGCCCATTTCAAACGGAATGCCTAAATATTTCACAGTCACCAGCATTTTGGACTGCTGCGGGATGTTATAGGCCTGGTGAATGTTCAAGCCTTGCTTGTAACTGGTGGATTGCTGGACGGTACTGCGGAAGTTCCCTGCATCAACGCGATAGCAATATTGCCACTGTGGTACCGGTTCCGTACCATTAATCCAGTCGGCACTACGTTTGCTACTGTGCAGAACCTTAATTTGTGCCTGTTGCGTACTGACCTTGGTTAAGGGTTTTAGGCGGTTTTTAATTTTGGCCAACTCGGCATTAAAGCGGGTAGGCTGCTGGTCATAGTCAATCTTTTTGGTTTTGGGGTTAATATACAGTGAGTTGACCTGAACCAGCTGATTCGGCTGTTTCGATTTAAAGTTGTAATAATACAGCTGCGGCAAACGGCCACGGCCATCTTCATAATGGCGCAGCAAATAGACTTTTTGATCTTTCTGATCATAGCCCAGCACTTCAATTCGTTGCTGGCCGCCGACGGTGGCAAAACTGATGATGGGCAGACAGGCCATAGCAGAAAATAAGAATGGTTGAACCAGTTTCATACTTCGACTCCACATTGCAGGATATGGTTTTACTTTAAGCTAAAATCATGGAGAAAAGATGAGAAACAGTGTATCTAGGCGGGTGAAGATAAAATAAGCGCCAATACTTCCTGTGCTACCAATTGGGTCAGCTGATCCAGCCGTTCAATCGGGCTGCCATCCAGCAGATAATGAAAATTATGCAATTGCTGCTGATAGTGAATGGCAATATAAAAAGTGCCTTCAGGTTTCTCTGCGCAGGCGCTGCCACCGGGTTTTAGCAAACCGGTACAGGCCACCACAATATTGGCCTGTTTAAACAGAGCCTGGCCATGCAAGGCCATCTGCGTGGTAATTTCCGCAGATTCCGCCGTGTAATGCGCAATCAGTGCCGGATCAATCTGTAACAGGTTGGCTTTAATGCTCGGGTCATAGCTGACCAGCGCCCCGAGTAAAATATCTGCGCCGCTATTCTTATAAATTGAAAACTGGCTGCATAAATAGCCTGAACTGGCACTTTCAATAAAGGCAATGGTCAGTTGCTGTTGTTCCAGCGCATCACAGCAGCGTTTCAGCATGATGAATCTCCATTTCTTCTTCTTTTCCAAACGATTTTAAGCAAGATCAGTCTCAATCTTGTTGCGGATTCAGGCATTTAGCGCTAAAGATCGCGCGTTCCGATTTCAATTGTATAGCAGTTAGGCGAAACTCGAAATTATCGGTTTATTCTGCTGCAAAAGAATGGTAAAACTAAAAATAAAGTGCTTAGTGAAAGTAGGTTAATACAATGAAAACGATTGTGAAATATATGGTCTTAAAAGACCTCGACTATCAGTTAGGAACCTTACTTTTCCAGGAGGAATTACAGGCCGATGCTTTATATTTTGACCAGATTCCTGAAGTAATTTCTTATCAGAACCATCAGTTTAAAGTGATTAGTAAAGAACTGAAACGCGTCCAGAATGCAGCAGAGCCAGAAAACCTACAACGTATTATTGTCAAAGTCGTGACTGTGGCATAACACTGAAAGTCGCCTGCGGGCGGCTTTTTTTATCTACCTTATTTTTAAAAACTGTTGCAAGAACAAAGCCTGAATTAACAAGAAAGCTGAAATATTGACCAAAGCCATACAGCGCGGCTGTCTTAAATCATGAACAATAAAAACAGTTCAACACAACAATAAAGACAGGAGTCGATGATGGCTAAACCAGAAAAAAACTCGAATGAAAAGACCCAGCAACAGCAACCTCAGCCCAAGACCGATTCACAAGTGATTCCAAATAAAAAGAATCCGCATCCACAACATCCAAGAGATAAACAGGATACCGCCGTACAGCGCTAAGTCTGGGGGATGTTTATCCATCAGCTCCTAATTTCTCATAGTTCAATCAAACGTGTTGCAGGGCAGGAAGCATCAGTATAGCGCAGAGCTCGCAGCAGTTTGATCAAGGAGATGCAAGATGAAGATCGGTTTATTATTTGGCATGTTTGCCAGTTGTACGCTGATGGCATGTCAAAGCGTACCTTCTACACCAGCACAACAGGTAGATGTGACCAAGTCCTTAGGTTTAAAGCAGTGTGAGGGGGATGATCCCAAAGTGCGTTTACAGCAGCTGAAAGAGCAACTGCAGCAGGCCGGGATAGAAGTTTATAATGAAGCACTCGGGCATGATGGTCTGGTACATATTACCGTGTGTGGTGCCAGTACCGGCCAGACTGCCATCTTTACCATTTCGGCCACACAACTGGGTGCGGCGCAAGGCTTGGGTTATCAGCTAACGCCAGCACCTTAGTCAAGAAAATGTGACAAGTAACGTTTTGAAATTACTTTGAAAAATATGACTTATCGTTTAAAAAAAATAAAAAATGGAAGCTTTTGCCAATGCTGGAAATCCAGGAAAATAGGACAATTTTAATCAGGAAATATGCGCTGTAAGTTCTTATTTTCTCTTGACTTTCCTCTTTATGAGTTTGGGTCCATACATCCCTCGTATCGACTCTTTTTTTTGTTCAGTTTTTAATAGAAATGTAATTTATTAAAATATTTTAAACAATGGTAAAAATCGAGCAAAGCTAAATAACTGATATTTTTTATATTATACATATATATATTATTTTTTCTATATTCTTAAAAATGAAACTTTTGCTACTTATATTTAAAACTAATGAATAAAGGTTAAAGTGAGGTTAAAGCAGATGAACGATGTCAGCTTGGAGTTTTTAAATCAGGCCATTGATAAGTGCCTAAAAGAAGGCAAGAAACCGAAAAAACTACGTTTGGGCTATAAATTGTATGCGCATTTTATGCATGATATGCGTTTTTCCAAGGAAGTCCGAGATTCTGCACTCGATCCGGACAAGCGCCGTTATCGTGGAATCAAGCTAAAAGTGACCCAAGATGAGTATGAATTAAGTTTTGTGGAAAAAGAATAATCCGTATTTTTAAATAGATAAAAAAAGTAAATGTTATTTTTTGCTAATTTTGGTGATAGAAATTTAATATAAATTACCAAGTATTCTGGATTTATATACATGTGGGGGATGTATATTATAAATGGGTGAGCTTTTGTAATATAATGCAATTGGTCACATCACTATTTCTTGGTATAAGAACAGAACAATAATAAGAAAGGAGTATGGATGTGAAAGTGAATACACGACGGTCTTTAGATATTACGGTTCTGGTGAGTGCTTCATGTATTATCACCTGTCTGATTTACTTATTAGGGCAAAACAGAGTCGTGCTCTTTTAAAAATAAAAACCACCTTCGGGTGGTTTTTATTTTCCAGTTAAGATTCGTTAAACCATATTAACCTTCAATCTGACAGGCTTCTGCGCAGGCACGACAGGCGCGGGCACAGTTTTGACAATGTTCATCTTCATGCTGGCCACATTCTTCGGCACACAGTTCACAGGCTTTGGCACACAGGTCCATGGCTAAATGATGTAGCTCCGAGTTGCGAACTTCAAAGGCAACACAGAGTTTGCAGGTTTCAACACAGTCCAAACAGCGCTGGATGCAGGTTCGCATCATCTGCACATGTTCTTCGTGTAAACAGGCATCTGCGCAGCGTTGACAAGCAACAATGCATTCCAGACAGGCCTGTATTGAAAGCGAAGATTGTTGAACGGATGAAAGATGCGGCAGCTGATTCATAAGCAGATCCTCGAATAAAGTCCGGTTGATATCAAAATTTATTGCGGTATTTCAATCCAGGTTTCTTGTACTTCTTGCAGGTTTTTAATCAGGATTATACGCTGCTCACAAATATCACCCACCCAAGATAGCGGGATCAGATGTGCTTTGCCTTCGGCATCCTGACTTAGTTGGATTCGATCTAAATCCAGAAACTGTTCAATTTGGCCCAGATGAACGCCGTTAGTGGTAAAGACCTCCGCATGTTGTTGCAGTTCATGATGACGAAACTTGGCCATACTGCTGCCTCAAGAAAAGGATTTTTTTCACTCTAATGCAAGCTATCGCGCAAAAGATGAAAAGCAATAAAAGCGATACAAATCAGTGGCAGATATTCACGTCGTATTAAACGGTTACATGCTTTTAAATAGAATAAAGAGAGGCGTGGGTTTTATTTATATACAAGGGTATTTTATTTATGACAGTTTTGTCCTATTTATATCAGACAGTTTAAGTGGATAAACTGCCTGATTTATTCTGATTTAAAACCGATATTTATTTATCGCTCGAAATCATACTTTTTAGAACATGATCGCGGTCAATAAAATGATGTTTTAATGCCGCCAGTACATGACCTATCAATAATAGGCCTGCTGCCCAGGATAAATAGATATGTAAGGGTTTAACGATGGCTAACAGCTCCGGATTGGCTTGTACCATCCGTGGAATTTCAAACAGATAGAGCACTGGTGCTGGATGGCCGGCGCTCCAGCTAAATAAACAGCCGGTAATTGGCAAGGCCAGTAGCATAAAGTACAGGGCTAAATGGCCCAGATGAGCCAGTTTTTGCATAAGGGGTGACATGGTGTCGGGGAGTTTTGGCACCGGATGGGTATAGCGCCAGAAAATCCGGATGACAATTAGGAAGATGAGCGTGGTGGCAATATTTTTATGCAATTTAATGACATCGCCTTTAAAGCTGCCATCTGCTTCATAACTCAAAAAGTTACCGCTATAAAAACCAATAATCCAGGCCGCTATAAAAATAATTGCCATAAGCCAGTGCAAGACTTGGGCGGTGCGGGTGTAGTAGAGTGATGTGTTATTCATATTCTAGAAGAGGATAAAAAGATCCGTTTTATCCTAATCTGTTCTTGTTTGCTCGGAAACCGGACAAATCCAACGTAGCGTTCCAGATTTGGGGGGATCACACATTCATTCGATTAGGGAGGATAAAAAAATGAGAAAATTTGACTTGTATAAACAATCTTAATAGCGCCCATTGGTCAATTCTAGGCTTCGATAAGAAGCTTGTAATAGATTGCGCTACTAGACGATTTATTGAGTTAAATTGCCCAGATGATCAGTGATCACGAAAGATAAGGGGCTTCTGGCTGCATATTAAATGATCTGCATCTGATCTCATCTTGAGGATTTCTTTTTTCAATCTGTTGAGTTGCGTCACAAAGCAAGTGCTAAAATACTGAAATTCGGCAGAGTTTCTAAGCAGTGTCCTCAACTGAAAGCAAAGGCAAATACATGCAACCCAATGCACTCATCAAGTTCCATTACAGATTCAACATGCAAGGATAGGGCGGCTAATGCGATCACTTGCAATCAGTACACGGCTCGGTGGTTTCTACTTTTTCTACTACGCCATTGTTGGCACATTTATGCCATTTTGGAGCCTGTATCTGGAAGATCAGGGCTTCAATTATCAGGAAATCGGGATTCTGTCTTCCATTGCAATTATCACCCGGTTTTTTGCCCCTTTTATTTGGGGCTGGATTGCCGATAAATCCGGGAAACGCATGTTGCTGGTGCGTATTGCCACCTGGATGGAAGCCTGTATCTGGTTCATGCTGTTTATCATTCCGAATAGTTTCCAGTCAGTGGCATTGTTGATGCTGATTTTCAGCTTTTTCCAGAATGCCATTTTGGCCCAGTTTGAAGGAGTGACCTTATTCTGGCTGGGCGATCAACGTGAACAGCTGTATGGCAAGGTGCGTAAATGGGGATCGGTCGGTTTTATTGTTGCGGTATTTGGTATCGGCGCGTTGCTGGAAATTATTCCAATCTCCATGCTGCCATTATTGTTGCTATGTATCGCGTTTCTGGCATTTATCTGGTCTTTTAGCATTAAAGAACCCAGCGCTGCACCTAGTTCCCAAAAACAGCTGGAACCTTTGTGGCCGGTGTTAAAACGACCTGTGGTGGCCTGTTTTTTCCTCATTGAGTTTATTCTGCTATTTTCGCATGCGCCGTTTTACAGTTTTTATAGCAATTATCTGAGTCAGGCTGGTTTTAGTACTTCAATAATTGGTTTGTTGTGGTCAGTAGGCGTGATTGCAGAAATTATCATGTTTGCTTATGCAACCTTTTTCTTGTCGCGCTGGTCATGGCGAACGCTGGTGATGGCTTGTTTGCTGCTGACCGGTTTACGCTGGATTGTTGTTGGTTTGGTACCTGACAGTTTTATCGCCCAGTTTTTTGCCCAGACCATCCATGCCTTTAGTTTTGGCTTATTCCATGTGATTGCGATGCGGGTGATTTTTCAGAATTTTAGCTTGGGGCAGCAAGGGCGAGGGCAAGCCATCTATAGCACTATGTGGGGTATGGGTGTGGCGTTGGGAAGTATTCTGGCCGGTTATTATTGGGATATTTTTTCAGGGCAAACGGTCTTTATCTGGGCTGGCTTATCTACATTGCTGGGCTTGTTACTGGTCTTTGGTTTGCCGAAACAGCTGCAAAAACAGGCGTAGAAAAAGCCGGTCATATCGACCGGCTGTTGAATCAGGATATTCAAGTCTTTAAATTTTGATGTGTTGATATTGCGGGAACCACGGTTGAGCCTGTTCCAGTTGTGCAGCCAGTTGTAGTAATACATCTTCACGGGCAAAAGGTGCAATAAACTGAGAACCTAAAGGCAAGTGCTGTTTATTCCAGTACAGCGGCACAGACATCGCCGGTAAGCCGGTAATATTGGCCAGCTGGGTAAAAGGTACCCATTTCAGGTTTTCCCGTACAATCTGATCGACCAGTTTGCCTTGGGTTAACAGATGTGCCTGACCGACTTTCAGCAAGGCTTTTAACACCGGTTTTTGCCAGGCTGGGGTTTTAACTTCGCCATTCTGGGGAGCTACCGAGGCTGTGGCTGGGGTCAGATATAAATCATACCGGTCAAAGAACTGGTTCATTTGCGTGGTATAAACGCCCCAGTTATTCAGGTTGTGAATATAATCCAGCGCAGAGGTTTTGGCGCCAAATGCGGCCAGCGCCAGTGAATCCAGTTCAAAATCATCATCACGTGAAGGATACTGCGCGCGAATCTGGCTGAGCATATAAGAGAACTGACTAAACCAGGTGGTAATAAAATCTTTGGCTAGTTGCATGCCATCAATAGCCGGCTGATCTTCAATTACTTCATGCCCAAGGCTGGTTAAGAGTTTTACAGTGTGCTCAATCGCCTGAATAGCATCTTTAGATACAGCGGTGCCAATTGGAGAGCGGGTGCTAAACGCAATTTTCAGTTTTTTTGGTGCTTGCTGCATCAGCTGCAGATATTGACCTTCCGGGCGCTGAATCTTAAATAAAGAGCTGTGTTCTTCGCCGTGGGTTGCATCAAGCATGGCAGCGCTATCCCGGACACTGCGCGTCAACACATGCTGAATGGCAGCGCCGTGCATGGCTTCACTCATGGACGGTCCCCATGGGGTACGGCCACGACTCGGCTTTAAACCGAACAAGCCGCAATAAGAGGCAGGAATACGAATCGAGCCACCGCCATCGCCGGCACCGGCCAGTGGCACAATACCGGCGGCCACAGCAGCCGCAGAACCACCCGATGAGCCTCCACTATTATGTTTTAAATGCCACGGGTTTTTACAGCTGCCCCAAGCATCCGGTTCGGTAATGCCTTTGATTCCGAATTCAGGAGTGTTGGTACGGCCAAAAGTCACAATTCCGGCCTGTTCCCAACGATTGACAATTTCAGCGTTTGTTTCGGGAATATAGCCCATTCTTTTTAAGCCTTGACAGCCATAAGAAGTTGGGTAGCCCGCATATTCCTGAAACAGGTCTTTGACCAGAAAGGGTACCCCAGCAAATGGACCCGACAATGGCCCTTGTACGCGTTGCTGTGCATGTTCATGCATCGGAATAATAATTGCATTCAGGCTTTTGCTTTGTTCGGCGCGTTGTACGGCCAGTTCCAGCAGTTCCGATGCCTGAATTTCTTTTTTTGCCACTAATTCGGCCAGCCCCAGACCATCATATTTTAAATATTCTTGTAACTTCATTTTCAATCCTGAAAATATAAATTGTCAGAAACTGTTGTAAGAGATTTTACGCAAAGTTGCAAGGCGAGATTAAAATTTAAACAGTAAAAAATTAGCGATTTTGGGGCTTAAAAAAATTGTTGAGTTATGTTTATGCACTAAGTTTATTGCAAAAAATATGCTAACGTTAGCGGGTACTTTATATCATTGAATCAATGTATGAAAAAACTTTATCTCACCAGTTTAATGTTAGTATGTTGCACTGCCGTGATGGCCAATGAAACAAAAACGACAACAACAAATAGTGCTGCCGCAACCGCTGCAAAAGCGCCTGTCAATGCCAATACCGTTCGTGTCATTACCCGTCCTGAAATTGTGGGATTGTGGGGCATGGAAATTCCAAATAACCGCAAATGTATTGAATATTATAATTTTCGGGGTGATAACGATGTCATTATCAAAAGCGGTCAGGAATGGTCGTCTGGCATCTATGACTATCAGCCGGCAGAAGATCCGGCCAGCAGTTTACCTGCCTTAATCATGCAAATTAAATATGACAATAATGAGGTCGATTGTTCCGGTTATCAGGAAGATCAGACCGGGGAGATTTCACAATATTTTGTGCAATGGAAAAACCCGCATACTATTCATTTCTGTAGTAATGAAAAAGCCGAACAGTGCTTTGCCACTTTGCGCCGTGTTTTGCCTTAAAGCTGAAATTCAGCCATAAAAAAACCGCTGAAATCAGCGGTTTTTTTATTTTCACAAGGAAACGCTTAGGCTTCCTTGTTGGCACCTTCAAGCTGCTTTAACAAATGCTTTTCCAGGTAGTGAATATCCATTGCCTGTTTGCAGAAGTTTTCATCTTGCAAGATCAGATCTTTATGTAATGGAATATTGGTTTTCACACCGGTCAAAATCATTTCATCCAGCGCCTGACGCATGCGCGCAATACTGGTGCTACGGTCTTTACCATGCGCAATCAGTTTAGCGATCATCGAGTCGTAATAAGGCGGAATGCTATAGCCCGGATAGATATGTGAATCTAAGCGGATACCGGCACCACCAGACGCGTAGAAGTTTTCAATCTTGCCTGGTGATGGCAGGAAGGTTGATGGATCTTCCGCATTGATACGGCATTCAATGGCATGACCTTTCACCTGAACATCTTCCTGCTGAATGTCGAGGCCTAAACCACCGGCAACGCGCAGTTGTTGTTCAATAATATCAATACCTGTGACCATTTCAGTTACCGGGTGTTCTACCTGAACACGGGTGTTCATCTCGATAAAGAAGAACTCGCCATCTTCAAACAGGAACTCGAAAGTACCGGCACCGCGATACTGCATCATCTTACAGGCGTTGACACAGGCTTCTAAAATATCTGCACGTGCTTGCTCTGGCAGGTTTGGTGCTGGTGCTTCTTCCAGAACTTTTTGATGGCGACGCTGTAAAGAGCAGTCACGGTCATACAGATGGATGGCATGGCCGTTACCATCGCCCAGTACTTGCACTTCAACGTGACGAGGCTTTTGCAGGAAACGTTCCATATAGACCGTATCATCACCAAACCACATTTCCGCATCACGCTGCGCCGCTTGTACCGATTCCAGCAGGGTATCGACACGTTCAACAATACGCATACCACGACCACCACCACCGGCAGCTGCTTTAACAATCAGTGGAAAGCCGATTTCTTTGGCTTCAGCCAGGGCATTTTGTGGTGTTACTGCATGGGCAGAACCTGGTACCGTCGGTACGCCGGCTTTACGCATGGCGGTAATGGCAGAAACCTTGTTCCCCATTAAGCGGATGTGTTCTGGACGCGGACCAATAAAGATAAAGCCTGAGCTTTCTACAATTTCGGCAAATTCCGCATTTTCAGACAGGAAACCATAACCCGGGTGAATGGCATCAGCACCGGTAATTTCTGCTGCGGTAATAATCGCAGGAATATTCAGATAACTGTCGCTGCTCGCGCCCGGACCGATACACACGGCTTCATCACAGAAACGTAAATGCATCAGGTCTTTATCGGCATCGGAATAGATACCGACAGTTTTGATTCCTAAAGTTTTGCAGGCCCGGGTGATGCGAAGCGCAATCTCACCACGGTTTGCAATTAAAACTTTTTGCAACATTGTGAGTCCCCGTGGTCTTAAGCGCGGTAGCGGAAGAGTGGTTGACCAAACTGAATCACTTCACCATTTTTAACTAGAATTTCTTCAATCACACCGCTTTGAGTCGCTTCAATCGGGTTCATGATTTTCATGGCTTCGATAATACCTAAGGTTTCACCTGCAGAAACGGTTTGACCGATTTTCACAAAAGGTGCTTCACCTGGGCTTGGTGCTGCATAGAACACACCAACCATTGGAGAAGTTTCAACTGCACCACGTGGAGAAGATTTCGGTGCTGATGGCAGATCTGCTGCTGGTGCAGGCATTGCTGGAACCGCTGCCGCTACTACTGGACTGCGACGAGTAAGCGCAATCGCCTGATCGCCTTCTTTAACTTCAATCGCTTGTAAGTCAGATTCAATCATCAGGTCGATGAGTTTCTTGATTTTACGGATATCCATGAGACAGTATTCCTAATTAAGATTGCGAAGTGAGTTGAATTTTTTCGATAACGTAGTCAAGTGCAGCAGCATAGCCTTTTGCACCCAATCCGCAGATCACGCCTACAGCTTTATCGGACAAATATGAATGATGTCTAAATGCTTCACGTGCATGTACGTTAGACAGATGAACTTCAATAAACGGGATGGCAACGCCAAGAAGCGCATCACGTACTGCGACTGAGGTATGAGTCAGGGCCGCAGGATTAATAATGATGAACTGAACGCCTTCTTGACCTGCCTGATGAATTCGGTCGACAATGGCACCTTCCCAGTTACTCTGGAAAGTTTCTAGCGAAAATGATGCATTTTGCGCTTGTGTCATGAGCTGCTGATTTATATCCTCAAGGGTAAGGTGTCCATAAACCTCAGGTTCTCGCTTTCCTAGCAAATTTAAATTCGGTCCATGAATAACCAAAATGGTTGAACTCATCCAGCCTGCTCCAATTAATAAGTTGCAAATAGTCTTTGCAAGATGTCTGCAAAGTTTGCTTATTATGGCATGAAATTCCACATTTTTTTTATAATTTCTTTAAATTTACGTGAAAAGCATGTCGCAAAATATGGCTATATCATGCAAACTTTGCATACAATTCGCAATGTTAAAAGATTCCAAATTTGCACGAAATTACGGTTTTTTACATTGTAATGAGAATTGACCAAAACCATTCACAGGTTTGCCGCAAAATAGTTTGATGAGTTTAAGCCCAAGTAGATGGCCTGCATGTGCATCCGGTTTTATCTCTGGATTTCCCCCGGAATGCTATCCCTGAATTTGGGGAGTTTTTATCCTCCTCCTGATTTCTATATTGAATTGGCCGCGTTTTAAAATTTATACCATTCAATATATCTGCTGAGAGGTTGCCGCTATAGATTCTGTTTTATCTGGCTTTAAACTACCGTGTTGCTATCTTAATTTATTATTGAATTACAAATATTTATCTTTATTCTGTGCTTGGGATATAGTACTTAGATCAGTCATTAGCGTGCTGTTTAGATCAGTTTAGCATGTGCTTTATAGTTGGGCTGATCTTTCAGATAGAGGGTGTATTCGAGTATTTAAAGCACCAATAGGAAAAGAGCAATCCTGATCATGGATAGTCATTGTGACGAACACGAGAGCAGGTTGAAGTCAAAAGCGTTAGATTTATTTTCAGGAAGTCATTGACCAATTCTTTCATTGAAAAAGACAGTTTTGTGTCTTTCTGTACGAAAGCCGTTCAGGCAAGGTTGGCAAAATTTGATAGTTCACGTATTGCCTAAACTGGTTTGGCGAGTAGGGCCTTGATTTTAGAATTAAAAAATAACAGTATTGCTTTAATTAAGGGGAAATCTTCTTAAAAGCGACAAATATCTTAATTTAGCCTAAGTAAGACAGATCTATCTAATTCAGCCTGTGACAACTCTGTATCGGCGAAGTGCTGTATAAATAGACAAATAGCCCTGATGTGCTAAGATAAAGACATATTACACACAGTGTGAACAGGAGTTGTCCAATGACAGCTTATACGATTATGAAAGCAGGCAAGGTGGAGGATGATATGATTCCAAAACTGGCGATTCACGCATTTCGTGATGCCTTTAAGCAGGCATGTGCGTCTTCAACTGTGGTGTATGTGAAAGATCAGCAACTGGTACAGCGCCAGCCGAATGGTCAGGAAAGCGTAATGAAAGATGTATCGGCGGCTTATCGTAGTGCGCAGCATCTTCCAAAAACCTTGACACGCAAAAAGAAATTACAGACCGTTCACTAATTTATACCACAACCCCGCATCAGGATGTTTGCAGGTCCGAATGGTTCAGGAAAAAGTACCATTAAGGAATATTTGTTGCCCCATCATATTGGGGCATATTTAAATGCAGATGAACTCGAATATCAGCTTAAACACTCTGCAGTTTTGCATTTGGACCATTATCATCGGGCATTGAATGCAGCCGCTTTAATTTCCTTTCTAGAACAAAAACAACGACCGCAGGCAAATACATGGGTGCCTTTATTACGTCAGCCACCGGTGTTAATCAGTGCAAGCTGCGTACAGTTTGATCCTGCAGAAATCGATTCCTATTTATGCGCGCGTATTATTGATTATATTCGCCTGGAATTTTTACGTTTAAAGGTGAGTTTTACCTTTGAAACAGTGATGTCGCATATTTCCAAAGTGGAATTTTTACATGAGGCAAAACGCCACGGATTTAAAACCTATCTGTACTATGTTTCCACGGTTGATCCGCTGATTAATATTGCGCGGGTGCAGTATCGCGTAGAGAAGGGCGGGCATGGCGTGCCTGAACAAAAGATTAAACAGCGTTACTACCGCAGTATGGATTTATTAATGCAGGCGGTGGATGCCACAGATCGAACCTACTTTTTTGATAACTCGACGGATGGTCAAGCCGCATCTTTTCTGGCCGAGATTGAAAATGCCGAGCTGTTAAAAATAAATCCCGAGGCGCAGGTGTTGCCAGAGTGGTTTGTAGAGAAAGTTTTAAATGCTTTTGAGTAAGTCAGTTCACTTGGATGGGTACTCATCTCTATTTCTGATCAGCAGCTTTAAAACGCCAAGAAATTAAAGCCAAACTACATAATATTCTGCCGAAGTACAAAATTCCCCGAGGATATATTCGGGGGATTTGCCCAACTATCAAGATCAGCTAATTAATTCACATGATTTTTCTAGCAAACTGTTTTCCATTTACGACCTGTAAGGCGGTTTATTAAACTAAAATAGTCTTTATCCAAGTCCTATTTTAGAGATGTGCTGGCCGCGCTAAGCCTCTAGTCAGTGGAAGCTTTTTTATTTTCCTTATTTTTTAAACGCTTCATTCTCATTCCTTTATCCCTAAAATAGCCTAAGCAATACTCTCCTTAATCAGCGAATGACAGCGCAAAAGCCAGAATAAAGGAAAGGGGGAGATGATTAGCTCTTTGTAAACAAGGATAGCTATTTATTGATATTTTATATATTATAAAAACATATAATGTTTTGGGTGTATGGCGATGCATGATTTTCTGATTGCGTTTTTAGGTGGCCTTTTATTAGGGACCGCCGTGGTCGGCTATTTATATGTGAACGGGCGAATCGCAGGGATTAGCGGCTTGCTGGCGCAGGTGATGCAGCCAAGCACCATCTTTAAAACACCGGCGCTGTGGTTTTTATTGGGACTGTTTATTACGCCGTTTATTTATGGAATCTGGCAGCAGCCACAGATTGAACTTGAGGCTAGTCCACTCATGATGGTGGTGGCCGGTATTTTGGTTGGTTTTGGGACCCGTTTAGGTTCGGGTTGTACCAGTGGTCATGGTATTTGTGGAATCAGCCGTTTGTCCAAACGTTCGATGGTAGCGACCTTGACCTTTATGCTGACGGGCGTATTGACGGTGTATGTCATCCGCCATATCACAGGAGCATTCTAAAATGAAAAATATCTGGGCGTTTCTATTTGGCGGATTATTTTCATTGGGCCTGATGATTTCGGGTATGTCCAATCCGGAAAAAGTACTAGGTTTTCTGGATATTTTCGGCGATTGGGATGCCAGTCTGGCTTTTGTGATGATGGGTGCCATCGCCGTGGCTTTTATTCCGTTTCAAAAGGCAGTACGTCAGGCCGAACCTAAGACGGTGTATCATGAGGCCATTGAGTTACCGCGGCAAAATCAGCTAGATTCTAAACTGATTCTCGGCAGCGCTTTGTTTGGGATTGGCTGGGGGATTGCCGGCATTTGTCCTGCACCTAGCTTTACGTTAATTGGTCTGGGCTATTATCAGGCACTGTATTTTATTGCTGCGATGATGTATGGCATGTATCTTCATCATCGACTTTTAGGGAAAAAATCATGACCGCTACGCCAGTTGTACAACATTTTTTCGACGAAGAGACCAATACATTCAGCTATGTAGTGACCGATCCGGCCACGCAGCAATGTGCAATTATTGATAGCGTCTTGAATTATGATGCGGCTTCGGCATCTACCTCGACTGAAGGTGCCGACGCAATTATTAGCTATATTCAGCAAAATAGCCTAAGCGTTGAATGGATTTTAGAAACCCATGTGCATGCAGATCATCTGACCGCAGCCCAGTATTTAAAAGAAAAGCTCGGTGGAAAAATTGCCATCAGTAACAAGATTATTGTGGTGCAGGATACGTTTGGCCGTATTTATAATCTGGATTTGAAATATCTGAATGCGCATCAAGCCTTTGATTATCTGTTTGATGATCATGAGCAATTCAGTATTGGTGAATTAATGGCCTACAATATTCCAACACCAGGGCATACACCGGCCTGTTTAAGCTATGTGATTGGTGATGCAGTCTTTGTCGGCGATACCTTGTTTATGCCGGATTATGGTACTGCACGCTGCGATTTCCCGAAGGGTAGTGCAGAGCAACTGTTTGATTCTGTGCAAAAACTGTATAAGTTGCCAGCACAGACACGGGTATTTTTATGTCATGACTATCTGCCTGAAGGGCGTGAGGTCTTTATACACGAAACCAGTATCCAGCAGCAAAAAGCCGAGAATATCCATATTCACGATGGCACACAAAAAGCTGAGTTTGTAGAAATGCGTAATTGCCGTGATGCCGGTTTGTCGATGCCAAAACTGATTTTGCCTGCCATTCAGATCAATATGGTGGCCGGACATTTCCCTGAACCGGAAGCCAATGGCACGCGCTATCTGAAGCTGCCACTCAATTATTTCAACAAATAAACCGGATCGGCCAATGCCTTTGTGCAACTGGCCGATATTTTTGGCCTGATACAAAATAGCCTAAGCAAAAATACAATTTTAATAAAACACTTATCCTATAATATCGAGATAGCCAAAACCGATGCATTCAAGGAATCAAAAATGCTGCTCAATTTCCAGACTTCACAACAACATCTATCAAGCACCGACATTCCGGTTGTTCTTATTCATGGTTTATTTGGCAGCTTGAGTAATTTAGGTATGCTGGCACGTGCGTTACAGGAACGTTATCCGGTCATTCAGATTGATGTGCGTAACCACGGAAAATCGGAACATTGCCAGAGCATGAGCTATACCGAGATGGCGCAAGATGTACTGGAAACCCTGGATGCGATTCAGGTACAAAAATTTATCGTGATTGGCCATTCCATGGGCGGAAAAATTGCCATGCAACTGGCTGACCTTGCACCAGAGCGAGTGGAAAAACTGGTGGTGCTGGACATGACACCATTTGCCTATCAGGAAAATCATCATGATCAGGTGTTTGATGCGCTATTTGCTGTCAAAAAAGCACAAGTGGAATCACGCCAGGATGCCACCCAGATTATGCAGCAGCATTTGCGTGAAGATGCAGTGATTCAGTTTCTGATGAAATCGTTTAGTAAAGGGCAGTGGTTATTTAATGTTGATGCACTTTATGCATCTTATCCGAAAATTTTATCTTGGCAGTCAGTCAAGGTGGATGCACCAAGTTTATTTATTCGTGGCGGCGCCTCTCCGTATTTATCTAAACCGGAACACTATGCTGCCATTGAACAGCAGTTTAGTCAGGCCAATATTGAAACTGTTGAAAATGCGGGGCATTGGCTGCATGCAGAGAAAACTGCTGAAGTGGTTGATAAAATCCAGCAGTTTTTATCTGCATAAGCCCGGTATTGTTTTAATCAAGTGCATTGGCCATCAGCTGACCTTCCGAGGTCAGCTTTTCCGCCATTTCCCGGGTTTTCTTTAAGCCTGGCATCCGGTATTCGGTATGACCATAATCTTTAATGGATTTCCAGCGGCCACCCCAGGTCAGACCGACCGACTCCGCCACTTCGCCATACAGTTCATAACCGCGCATTGCCCACGGGTCACGCTCGGAAATCACCACTTTGCCATTGCGTTTAAAGGCCACATCGGCGGCTAAACCAAATTGATGATAGCTTTGATAACCACGGGCACGGGTGGTGTTTTTATTTTTGGACAGCGAGTTTTGTCGCTCCGGACTACGATAACCCTCCAATAGCACCAGCTCATAGCCGTGGCGTTCTTTCATGATTTTAAACACCATCAGCAGGCGCTGTTTATAACGCGGATTCATCTTATGCCACTTTCGGTCAGCGCTCACAATTGATGGATTGACATGGGAATGAGCATGTAAATCTTCCACCGCTGGATCATAACTATGCTGATCTGCCGGCACAGCCGCCCACTGATTTTCCAGTTGCATGGCCTCAACAACGGCGGCTTCAACCAGTGCTTCTTCTACTTCAGGTGGTGGCGACAGCATTTCACCTTCAAGCAGGGCATAAACTTGAGGATCGACTTCTCTTAAATAGTCAGCTTCAATTTTGGTGGCGCTAATCGGGCGGGTAAAGGCAAACAGGATGATGCTGGAAAACAGAAAAAATCCGGCAATCAGAATCCACCATTGCTGAATATGCCAATGGGTTTGAGTCTGTTCTGCTGCAGCCGCATGATTAAACTGTTGAGCCAGACTTTTCACCGAGCTCAACTGTTTTTTGCTGTTGGGAATAAGTGCCTGAAAACCGGATAATACCTTGGCCCGCAGTTCATAAGACAATAGCAGTGCCAAACTGCAGGCAACAAGCACAAAGGCAATAAAAATAACCGCAATCATGGATGAATAGCAGTGTCCTGTACGCTTACAGTTTCAACTTTTTCTACCGGTTTACGGGTGACCGAAATTTGGACACTGGCCTGTGGTGTTTCTTCTGGTTCTACGGCGGCCATTGGTACCACGACCGGTGCAGCCGGTTTAGCAGGAACAGCTTTGGCTGGTGCTGGAGCTGGTTTTGGTGCAGGCGGCTGTTTTGCTGTCGCCGCAGGAGCACTGGCCATGTCTTGCGGAAAGTTCGGAGCTACACGCGCTTGATTTGGCGCAGGCTGGGCAGCAACTTTTGCTGGTTGATGGGCAAAGATTTTACTTAAATCACCATCATTGGGTTGCTGAAACTCAACCGGATGTTCAGCCTGCACATCTTCGAGCTCGTCAAAACTGCCAGAGTGATCGGTCATCTGGTTTTTTAATTCTTCCAGTTCTGCCGGCAGTTCCGATGGAGTAGCCGCTGGCGCGGCCATTGCCTGAGTGGACTCTGCTAGTGTTGTCGATGGCTGGCCTGCATAAAAATAGGCATAACCGGCTAAACCGGTGACCACGACCCCCGCCACAAAACCGCCCAAACTATATAAAAGTGGCGACGGCGATTTTGGCTTGTTACTTTGTAAAATCCGTAATGAAGTTTGTTTTTCGTTTGCCATGTTTTATCTAAATTTTATGGTAAATGAATGGTGATATGCGCCTGTTCCGTGGGTGCAGTAATCACGTTTTGATATTGGCTCATTGCGCTACTGTTCTGGTTGGATAGCATGTAACGCAGGCCAGCAAAGGACAATAAGGCAAAAAGGGCTAAAAACAGCAAAATCCAGAAAAAAGGTAATTCACGGTGAATAATATGTTTGATTTGATCCGGTAAGGCAGCAAAAGGGGAAAACGCGGTTTTTTTGCCTTTCAGATAATCAATTTCATCGCCGACACGCGCCACTATATGGTTTAGTGCTTCCATCGACTCAATACGATATTTGCCCTGAAAGCCCAGCAGCATGCAGTAATGATAAACCTCTAAAGCCGCCAGACGTTCTTTGCCGCGACTTCTGAGCTGTTCCAGCATTTCAAAAAAGCGATAGCCGGCCAGCTGCGAACCGAACAGATTGAGTTGTAGGGGATTAATCAGCCAGTGATTCTGCAAATCAAAAAATTTCGGGTCCTGCTGGGTCACGATGGTTTCATCCAGTAAGGCACAATACGCATATTTAGCATCGTGAATATCATCGGCTGAAAACTGCAGTTTTTTCGCCTGGGTTTCAAAACGGTTCAGCATATCCATGATTTTTTCGCGGAATGCTTCAACATTGCCTGGCACATACTGGTTCTTGATCAGGAACACAATATAGAAACCGTCATGAAGTAAATCGACCAGATTAGAACTATTGCTGATTTTCGGGTTGACCTGTGGCGGGGTCAGACCGGTGCCAATCTGACCATCATCAAATAAGGAAGGTGCATGATGTGGAGTATTCATGAAAAAATGTCCTTAACCGTTCATGACAGCAATAAGTTCAATAGAAAGATCCTGGAAGCCAGCCGGTACATAAATACAGATCGATTCCGAGTCGAGCATACGTTGATACAGGTCATTATTCGGCTCAATTTCAAAATAACTCACTCCGGAACGTACTGGAATGGCAGTCGGCACCTGCATCAGGTGATGAATTGGAATAGCCGGTAAGGCGGCCATCACACGCTGTTCAACATCAACCGTATTACCGACTTTAAAACGCAGCGGCACAATCTGGATCAGTTCATGCGCCTGCATCATCGAGCTGGACACGGCAATATACAGACGGGTATCGCGGGTAATCTTGTCGGATTCCAGACTGCCGACCCAATAAGACGGACGGATTTCTTTCAGGGCGATGCTGATATAACGGCTGGAAATAATGGTATCCAGCAATTCTCTGAGGATGACATCCAGCTGTTCAAAACTGTCCTGTAGCTGATGATGCTTATAACGCGGCAACTGATCGACTTCATAGGCCGTCGAGAAGGTCAGCAAAGAACCGGTTAAACGTAATAATTCAAAAAATAGACGTTCCGGATGAATCTGAGGATATTGCAGAACATGACTTAAAGTCGCATGTGCAGTATTTAAGGCATTCACCAGCCAGAACGAAACAATATCGCCAGAACGGAATTCAATCAGTTTTTGTTCATTTTCCCGGTTATTGGTTTGAATGGTTTTGATTTTGGCTTTAATCACATTCAAGGTACGGCGCAGGCCTTGCAGCAAGCTGTCGCTCGATTCAATATGTAAAATTGGTGGAATAAATTTGCGCTCAAACTCGAAATGGCCGGAACTGTGACGTTTGATTTTGGCCACCGGCAAATAGATAAAGCCATCCATTTCATGATTTGGTTCAAACTGGGCATCCAGCAGTTTAAACTCGGCACGGCGTTTCAGCAGGGTAATATCTGCCGGAGTAGCGTCGGTGAATAAATCATGGGTTTGAGTGAGATGTGAATGGTAACGGCCCGGTTGAGCGCCAGATTCAAACACCACATTATTTTTATTCGGCTGTACAATCGGTAGCGCTAGATAAACCAGCATTTCACCACGCAGATTCAGATCATCCAGCTGTACCGGTTCAGGCAGTAAATCACGTGCTGGCGCCTGATAGATTTCTCCATCTTGCCACAGCATTTCAATACTTTCTAAAGCCAGCACATGGGTATTTAGCTGAGCTTCATCAAACTTTATAGATTGCACGCCATAAGCAAATGGAATAGTGGAACGAACAGTATGGTTCAGGCGCTGTTCATGATAGCTGTCTTGCAACTGAAAATGTTGCGGGCGTAAAAACAAGCCTTCGCCCCAAAGAATTTTATCTGCTTTAAACATGGCACTTACCAATCACTATTTGTTTCATTAGAGCTTTGCACACCCAGTAATTCCTGAATATTTTCAAGTGGGTTGTCATTTTTAATTACCTGAGTCAGCCATTCATGCAGTGGCATCTGACTCCATTTAATAGTTTTTTGCAGCATGTAGCTGACCGGGCTATGGGGTTCATTGGCCTGAAAATAATCGGCAATTTCCTGTAAAACCTGCATTGCCTGTTCACGGTTGGCCAGATGGTTTTGAGGTTGCGGTTGAAAACCGGTCGGTGCATTCATGATGGGCATCGCTATGGCAGGGGCTGCTGTAGTATTAATGGCATCAGCAGTCACAATGTTATTCTGTTCAGGTGCTTCAACCAGAGTCTGCGCGGCAAAGGCATCTGTTTTATATAATTTTTTAAGCGTGGAATGAATCGAATCAAGCTGTGAGTCAATGGCGGCAAAACTTGGCGCATCCAGGCCCATTAATTGATCCAGTACTTCTTTTAAACTTGACCACTGCTGCAAAATGTCCAGAAAGTGCTGGTAATTCTGGTATTGCAGCGACTTCGAGGTATTCAACAGCGCCTGATCAAACTGTTCCAGCTGTGGCGCAGCTGATTGATCAGATGAATCTTCACTTTGCTTGCGACGCAAATTGTCCTGATACAGAAAATTGTCATAATCACGCAGGCTCAGGTGCGGTGCAGTCACAATCGGCACGGTTTTAATCAGCACCGGAATCTGGTTGATCAAACCTTGTAATAAACCAATACGCTGATCCAGATCATCATCTTCAATTTCCGGATGCAGCTGCAACCAGTATTCATTCAAGCTGCGATGGCTAAGTTGAATGGCCTGAGCAATACCCTCAAAACCATACAAATTGCTCCATGCTTCCAGCAGCCAGCCATATAAACGGATATCCTTGGTTTTGCTTTCCAGTAATTCAGTCGATTTGCTATGTACAAAACCCCAATCGGCCTGTTTGGGTTCGGAGACCCAATCGCCCTGATCGAGAAGCGGATCATCCTGAGTTTTGGCCTTTTTAATGGCATGAAACTCATTGGAAAAAGAATAATCTTCTCCGCAAGGCTGTTCGGCAGAAATCGGGTGTAACAATACATCGAGGTTGAGGTTCATTGCTGTTCTGAATCCTTGATCACGCTTCAGTCATCTTTGCTTTTTTACTGCTTCGTTTTTTGGCCGTTTTTTGTTCCGGATCGAGCTGATAGATGATTTCATCGTCTTTGACATCAATATGAATCAGTTGCGGAATTTTTTGCTCAGCCAGTGCCATCAGGATTTCTGTCGCCAAAGCCGGAAGCACCGAAGAATTCAGAATATTGTCGACATTACGTGCACCACTATCGACTTCGGTACAGCGACTCAGTAGTAATTCGATTAAATCGTCGGAATAGCTGACTTTGGTCTGGTACTGCTGTTCCAGACGCGCGGTAATTTTACCGAGTTTGTGCTGGATAATTTGTACCAGTAAATCATCATGCAATGGGTAATACGGCACAATCCGCATACGTCCTAAAAAGGCCGGTTTGAACTGCTTGTACAAACTTGGTTTCAGTTTTTCAATCAGCTGTTCTGCGCTTGGCCATTCATCTACCGGCAGCGGCAGGCAACTTTGCATGATGGCGCTGGAACCGGCGTTAGAGGTCAGCAGGATAGTAGTATTTTTAAAGTCAATCAGGCGACCTTCACCATCTTCGAGCATGCCTTTATCAAACACCTGATAGAACAGTTCCTGCACATCACTATGCGCTTTTTCAATTTCATCGAGCAGGACCACGCTATATGGATTACGGCGCACGGCTTCTGTGAGCACACCGCCTTGGCCATAACCGACATAACCCGGCGGCGCACCTTTTAAAGATGAAACCGTATGCGCTTCCTGATATTCCGACATGTTGATGGTAATCAGATGCGATTCACCACCGTATAACTCATTGGCCAAGGCCAGGGCAGTTTCAGTTTTACCAACCCCACTTGGGCCGACCAGCAGGAACACGCCTTGCGGTTTGTTTGGATCTTCCAACTTGGCTTTTGAGGTTTTAATACCTTGCACCAGTTGATGCAGGGCATAGTCTTGCCCCATAACACGCTCAGAAAGTTTATCTTCTAAGGTCAGAACCTGCTTGATTTCATCATTAATCATTTTTCCGACAGGAATACCGGTCCAGTCCGAGATAATTTCATTAATAATCTGGGCATTGACGCGTTCAAATACCAGCGGATGTTGACCTTGCAGTTGCTGCAACTGGCTGCGTAACTGCTGCATCTGGGTCTGGCTGTTTTCATCGGCTTCGGTCTGCTGTTCTAGCGTCTGAATCTGCTGAACCAGTTCCAGTTCTTGTTGCCATTGCTGTTGTGTATCGGCAATTTCCTGCTCAAGAGCAGTAATTTTCTGATTTAAACCGTCTAAACGTTCATGATGAATCGGGAAGTGTGCATGTTCTTTTTCAACAATTTCGCGTTCAAGTGTTAAATTGTGCAGCTGCGCCTGTAACTGATCGAGTTTCACCGGCTGGGCATTTTGAGTCAGCGCCACACGTGCAGCGGCGGTATCTAATACACTAATCGCTTTATCCGGGAGCTGGCGACCACTGATATAACGATGTGAGGCATGCACAGCCGTGACAATTGCTTCATCATCAATATTCAGCTTAAAGTGATTGGCCATCACCGGAATCATGGCGCGCAGCATATCAATTGCGACTTCTTCAGTTGGCTCTTCAACTTTGACCACCTGGAAACGGCGGCTGAGCGCGGCATCTTTTTCAAAATACTGTTTATATTCGGCCCAAGTGGTGGCCGCGATAGTACGTAACTCACCACGAGCCAGTGCTGGTTTCAGCAGGTTGGCGGCATCATTTTGACCGGCCTGACCACCAGCACCAATTAAGGTATGCGCTTCATCAATAAACAGGATAATCGGATGAGTCGAAGCCTGAACTTCCTGAATCACCTGTTTTAAGCGGTTTTCAAATTCACCTTTAACACTGGCACCAGCCTGTAACAGGCCCATATCCAGCACATGCAAATGCACGTTTTTCAGCGCATCGGGTACCTGGTTATTGGCAATTTTAAGTGCCAAACCTTCTACCACCGCAGTTTTTCCGACACCCGGTTCACCCGTTAAAATCGGATTGTTCTGACGGCGACGCATTAAAATGTCCAGCATCAGACGGATTTCAAATTCACGGCCAATCACCGGATCAATTGCGCCCGTTCTGGCTTTTTCAGTCAGGTTAATGGTGTATTGATCCAGCGCAGGTGTTTTTTTGCTATTTGGTGCAGGCTCGATAGCTGTGACGCTTTCAGTTTCAGCCGTTTCCGGGACAGTAGCGTTTTCATTTTCGACACTTTTGACACATACATCTAAGAATTTGTGCTTCATGGTGTCAATTGGGAACAGGTCAAACAGGCTCGAAGCACGCACTGCAATCTGATAAAGATCAGGTGCGGTTAGCAAAGCAACCAGTAAGTGACCGCTACGAATTTGCGGATTTTGCTCGGCCGAGGCTAATAACCAGGCTTGCTCTAACAGACGAATGATAGATTTTGCAAAGATAGGTGTACGAGAATTACCCTTTGGCAGGTGACTGACACTTTCTTTTAAATCATGAATGAGATCATCTTTTAAAATTTTATATTTATCGAGAAGGAGACTCAGGTCATTTTTATGGTCTTGGGTTAATAATTCTAGGAAAAAGTGTTCTATTTCAATTTCGTAGTTCTGCTGATTAATACAGGCATTGGCAGACTTTTCTAAGGCTGTTCTAGCATGACTTGATAGTTTATTAATCAAAATTTTTAAATTATTCATAACACGCTCTAGTTATAATTCCAGTCCAAATGGGTTAAAGTAGCGACCATGGGCTGAACATCGTTTTCAGTAAATAAAATAAATTTTACTTACATATCAATAATTTGCATTGATATAGATATTAGGGTTGTAGTATTCTACCTAAAATTTTTTCAAAAATGAAAACAAATAAGACAAAAATAATTTTACCGGAAACAAAAATATGACAATTATTGTCGATAGTTGGCAGAATTTGTCTTGACTCCAGAAGTTTATTTTTTGTTAAATTTGCGCGATGTTTTTTTTTGATAAAAATTGTTCGTGTTCAGTTTTCAAATACACCCATTCACTATAAATGAATTTAGAAATTAGAGGCTCGTTTTGAAAAAAAGTATTCTTCTTTTTCCCCTAATGGCGACACTTTGTGCCACCCCAATTGCTTATGCAGATGAGCAGATTGAGCTAAAACGAGGCTGTATCAAGGATTATCCGCTGGTTAAGGGAGAAACTGATCAGGCATTGTTGGGGATTTATCAGCAAGTGTGTGCCAAAGAAAATAAAAAAAATCAAGAGGTGAAACAAGAACTGCAAGTTCAAGCCGCAAAACGTTTTCAGGAACTTGGTAAAAATATGAAGACCCTGCAGCTGGTAGAACAGCTGGAAAACCAGGGCGTACGCCATCCAGACCTGACCGATGCACACTTTTTAGCAGGCGTTTCGATTGCCAAAAATGCCTTAAACTATATGCGTACCGAGCAAATGCGCTTTTTATCTGACGAAGTGACCTATCCAGCGGCCAAGGAATTATCGGATACTATCCGCGCTTCAGTGCCTGCTCCGGATACCAGTTCTGCCAAGGCCATTACCAATGCATCGCTTGCCAAAAAAGCTGCAGCCCAACGTGCTGCAGCACGTAAAGCAAGTAGTAATGCAAGTCGTGCTAAAACCACACGTACCCCATCGACCAAGGCAGCAACTGCAACAAGAACAACTGCTCCGGCAGCAAAACCAGCGGCTTCAAATAATCCATTTGAATCGCTACGAAAATAATAAAACAGGATCACCGTATTATGGCTAAACGTGAAAGTGTACAAAAGAAACTTCAGCGCATTCGTCCTCCACGTGTTCAACTGACTTATGATGTTGAAGTGGGTGATGGTAAAGAAGTGAAAGAATTGCCTTTTGTGGTGGGGGTATTGGGGGATTTCTCTGCTGCTTCTGAACTGGAAAAGACCAAATTAAAAGATAAAAAATTCATTAATGTTGACCTGGATAACATTGATGAAGTGATGGAATCTTTGGCGCCACGTGCAGCATTCGATGTGGAAAATACCTTAACTGAAGAGGGCGGTCGCATGTCGGTGGATCTGACCTTCACTTCCATGGAAGATTTCCGTCCGGAAAGTGTAGTACAACAGGTTGATCCGCTGCGTAAACTGGTCGAAGCACGTGAGCGTTTAACCGATTTGCGTAACAAGATTTCCAATAGCGAACGTCTGGAAGATCTGCTGGATGAAGTATTAAAAAATACTGACCAGATTCGTAAATTAAGCGCGGAGGCAGATCATGACTAATGCTCAGGCCGTTCAGGCACAAACCCAGACTGCAGAAGAACTGACTTTGCTGGACTCGATTGTCGAGCAAAGCCGGATTGCCCGCAATGAAGAAGAACATGACCGTGCCAAAAGCCTGATTGGCGAACTGGCCAAAGAAGTCATGGCCGGCACAATCACTGTTTCTGAAAACATGACCTTGTCGATTGACAAGCGTATCGCTGAAATTGATGCGCTCATTTCTGCCCAGCTCAGCAAAATCATGCATCATGAGCAGTTCCAGAAAATTGAATCGACCTGGCGCGGTTTATATTATTTCTGTCAGGAAACACCGTCGAATCCGCTGATTAAAATCCGCATGCTGAATACGACCAAAAAAGAACTGGTCAAAGATTTCCAGGGCGCGACTGATTTTGATCAGAGTACCTTGTTCAAGAAAATCTATGAAGAAGAGTATGGTTCATTTGGTGGTGCACCGTATGCGACTTTAATTGGTGACTTCGAGTTTGACCGTACGCCTTCAGATATGTATCTGCTGGAGCAGATTTCGCACGTGGCTGCGGCATCGCATGCACCATTTATTTCTGCGGCAAGTCCGAGCATTCTGGGGCTGGAATCGTTTACCGATATTGACCGTCCACGTGATGTATCCAAGATTTTCGAAACTGCAGAATATGTACAGTGGCGTTCATTTCGTGACAGCGAAGATTCACGTTATGTCGCATTGACCATGCCGCGTGTATTGGGCCGTTTACCGTTCCATCCGAAAGATGGTGCAGCCACTGAAGGCTTTAACTTTATTGAAGAAGTGTCGGGCCAAAACCATGATGAATACTTATGGATGAACGCGGCTTATGCCTTTGGTACCCGTTTAACCAATGCCTTTGATATGCATGGTTGGTGTGCGGCAATTCGTGGCGTTGAAGGTGGCGGTCTGGTCGAAGGCCTGCCGGTTCATACCTTTAAAACCAGCGATGGTGAAGTGGTCTTCAAGTGTCCAACTGAAATTGCCATTACTGACCGTCGTGAAAAAGAATTAAGCGATTTAGGCTTCATTCCACTGGTGCATTGCAAAAATACCGACTATGCGGCGTTCTTTGGTGCGCAATCTGCTCAAAAACCGAAGAAATACGACAGCGATAGTGCCAATGCCAACTCGGCCTTATCTAGCCAGATTCAATATATTATGGCGGTTTCGCGTATTGCCCATTATTTAAAAGCCATGATGCGCGACAAGGTCGGCAGCTTTGCCTCTGCTGGCAATGTTGAAGCCTTTTTAAATGACTGGTTATCGCAATACGTCTTGCTTGACGACGGTGCCTCTCAGGAAGCGAAAGCACAATATCCGCTTCGTGAAGCATCGGTAAAGGTTGTAGAAAATCCTGCTCAGCCGGGACACTACAAGTCTGTGGTTTTCTTAAGACCGCATTTCCAGTTGGACGAGTTGTCGGTTTCTTTGCGACTTGTTACTGAGTTACCTCAGTCCTCAAATTGAGGCAACTTATAATAACTTTTAACTAAAACAGGAAAATTTATAAAATGAAAGATATCTACGTACAGTTTCGAGGGAAGTATAAAGTTGATGGCGAATCGCGTGACGCAGAGCACAAAGATTGGCTAGAAGTAAATTCTTGGGCGCACAATATCCGTCAGCCTAAATCAGCGACTTCTTCAAGTGTAGGTGGTCATACTGCTGAGCGTGTAGAACACTCAGACATGGTTTTTGTTAAAGATTTGGATGCAACCAGCCCAAAACTTTGGGAAGCATGTTCTGCGGGTTATACCTTCGATGAAGTACAGATCGATTTCTATCGTGCTAACGGTGACAAGCGTATCAAGTACCTGCAAATCAAACTGAAACATGTACTGGTTTCAAGCGTAACGCCAACTGTGAATGAAGAAGGTGTTCCAACTGAATCATTCGGTTTGAAATATGCCGCAGTCGAGTGGACTTATAACCAGCAAGACATTAACGGTACTCAAAAAGGTGCAGTTACTAAAAAATGGTCACTTTCAAATAACACAGCATCTTACGCTGCTTAATTTGTATGACCACGGGAGGCTGGCGCTATGCCAGCCTCTACCTGATTTTATACTTAATTAGTAATACATGAATTTAGACCAGCTTTATCCGTACGGTTTTAGAACTACATTATTTGACCGGCTTTTAACTACAGAAGATTATCATTTAAAGGGGTTGTCATTACAGGAACTTCGCGAATCTGTTGCTGCAGATCTGGAAGACCTGCTCAATAGCCGCATGGCATCTTTGCATGAACAGATTGATGATTTTCCACTGGTCAAAAAGTCCATTATGCAGTTCGGGATTATTGATTTTGTCGGCTTATCGACCGCTAATCCAAGTGACCGCGATAAAATCTGCCAGTCTATTGCACAATCCATCGCGGCACATGAACCGCGTTTAAGACAGATTAAAGTTGAAATGTTATTAGATGAACAGGATATGGGGGCTTTGTGCTTGAGTATTCAGGCCTATATCAATATTCATCCTTTATATGAACCTGTGATTTTTGATGCTTTATTAAAACCAACAACACAACAATATGTTATTTCGGCACGTGCATAAGTGGGATTCCTGTGATTGAAGACTTGTTACCTTATTACGAAAAACAGCTGCAAGAATTCGGCCAGCAATCTCGTGAATTTTCCCAAAAATATCCTAAAATTGCCCAGCGTCTGTCTTTAAATCAGGAACAGATTGATGACCCGCATATCGAGCGTTTAATTCAGGCATTTTCACTAATAGCCGCACGTATTGATAAAAAACTGGCAGACAGCTACGACATTTTTACCCGTGCCTTGTTTGAGGTCATGTTTCCACAGTACCTAAAGCCTTTTCCGGCCTGTTCTGTGGTCAGCTTTGAAGATCTCAATAAAATTAAACAGCTGACCGAAGCACATACAATTCCCAAAGGCACGGCGTTAAAATCCAGGAGTTTCAAAGGCGTTCAGTGCGAGTTTTCAAGCACACACAGCGTGAATTTATTGCCAATTCAGCTCAACAAGCTGGAATTCAAGAGCAATCCGAGTGCGCATATGCACTTGAACCAGAACGCAACCTTAAGTCTGAGTTTTGAAATTTTTAATCAGGCACACACATTGCTGCAACAACAGCAGTTGCCAATTTATCTTGATGCGATTTCCAATTTTCCACTCCAGGTACTCGATGGTATTTTCAGTCCCAGTACCGGATTTTCGCTAAAAATTGGCCAGCGCCAAATTCAGATTGCTAATCCATTTCAGCTGATGGGTATGCATGAGCAGGAGAGTGTACTGCCGCTAGATGAGCATACCCATCATGCCTACCGGTTATTGCTGGAATATTTCTGCTTTCCGGAAAAGTTTAATTTCCTGAGTCTGAATCTGGATTTTCTGCATTATTTCGAAGATCAGAGCCAGTTTGAATTGCTGATTCATCTGAAACTGAATCTGAATGATCAGATGGTGATTCGCAATTATTCCGAACTGAACGTGGCTAACTTTAAATTATTTGCCACACCGGTGGTGAACCTGTTTGAGAAGCAGGCCGAACCGCAAAAAATTGATCACAAGCAGCTGGAATATCCACTGGTGACCGATGCGCATCATCCTGAGTTTTATCAGATGTATAGCATTCAGGAAATGAACATGATCCGGGAAAAAACCAATCAGGATCAGGTGGTTTTTCCGGTTTATCCATTTTTTGCCATGAGTCATTATCGGCATGAAGATATTCAGTTTTATTACGCCCTAAATGCCAAGCAGCTGCATAACCGTTTTGTGGAAACGGGCTACAGTGTATTGTCAAAGCAATTACAACCGCAGCACACCAAGTCGGATTTTATCAGCGCCAAACTGCTTTGCTCAAACCGTGACTTGCCACATGAGGCTTTAAGCCAAGCCAATAATATTTTAAATCTGAATGACAGCAGTCTGGCACGGCGCGCTCTGGTACTGAAGCGTCCGAATAAGCCGTATTATTTTGAGCAGAATAAAATGGAACAATGGCGGGTGATCTCGCATTTATCCTTAAACACCTTGTCTTTGATGAAAGGCGATGCGATCAGTCATATCAAAGAGCTGCTTGAACTTTATAACCTACCAAAATCTAAAGAAAATCATTTAATTATTGACTCAATTAAAGCGGTCGAGTTTTCGTTAACCCAGAAAATGGTCGAAGCTAAACCCTTTCCTTTATTTGTCCGTGGTCTGAAAGTGCATCTGGATATTGATCCACAGGTATTTCGTGGCCATAGCCTCTATATTTTTAGCACCTTGCTCAGTCATATCTTTAACTTAAAAGTTCAGATGAACAGCTTTGTGGATGTGGTGGTGCGCGATGCCAACAGCTTACAGGAGTTATACCAATGCGTGCAGAACGTTGGTGGCAAGAAACTTCTGTAATTGCAGATCTGGTTGAACAGCCGACGGCGTATGAGTTTATTCAGGCCACGCGGCTGCTGCGTCATGCACCTGAACAGGCCGTACAGGCCGACTGGAAAAAGGGCTTTCAGTTTCAGACCTCGCTCAATCTGAATTTTCCGGCGGCAGAAATTGAAACGTTGGCGGTTGAAGATGATCAGATTCAGCTGACCAATTTAATGGTGGGACTCACCGGCATTCAGGGGGCCTTACCGTATACCTATACCCAGCGCGTCCGCCAGAGTCCACGTATCCAGCGTGAAGAAACCGTGCAGTTCCTCAGTTTGTTTAATAACAAACTGACCGGACAATATATTGAAGCCAGCTTGGCTTATAACTTGCCGGTACGTTATGAGGTCGAACACGACAATCATTATCTGGATATTCTGCATGCGCTCAATGGTTACATCCGTTCACAACATGAACAGGATGAAATGGACCATTATTTTGCAGAATTTTCAGGCCTGATGCAGGGCCAGAACAACACTGCACATGCCTTAAAAACCGTGCTGAACTGTATTTTTAAAACCGATTTTACTGTGCATGAATTTATTGAAGAAAAATTCAAACTGAATGATGCGCATAAAACCTGTTTAGGTGGCAGCAATCCGGCCTTGCTTGGAGTAAATACCTTTTGTGGGGAAACCATCCGCCAGATTGATGGCAAGATTGAAATTGAAGTTGGGCCTTTAAACCGGCAGCAATATCAGGAGTTTTTACCGGGACAGCCAGCCAGTACAAAACTGAAAAAACTCTTACAGACCTGGTGCAGTCCGACCTTAATGGTCGACTTGCGTTTGGTGCTGAGCAAAGAAGACATCCAGCCTTTATGTCTGAACTCCAGTCATCGCGCAGGGCTCGGGCAAGGGGCTTTTTTAATGCCACAGGCATGGGCAGATAATCGTGATAGCTGTTATCCGCTGTTGGGGGATCAAAGATGATCAAGTGGATCATTGGCACTTTTGTCAGTATTTTTATTCTGGTCAGCACCGCCATTATCTTTTACTGGCGCGATATTCAGCATGATCCCGATACGGCAGATATGCTGGCATTTTTTGTGTTTTTGCCTTTGGCGATTACGCTGCTGCTGACGTCACCTTTCATCATTTATAGCGCAGTCCAGCGTTATAAAAAACGTCAGGAAGAACAAAAACAGCAGCAGGAGCAGGCGGCACTTGCCCAGCAACAGATTCCTGAAGAAAAAGTGGAGCCGGTCAGAACGGTGGCGCTGAACCTGTACAGTGGTTATAGCCAGCATGCCTTTGGTGAAAATGAACAGATTGTTGAAGAATTAAAAAATTTCACCAGTCCGGAGCTGGATCATCAGCTGTTAAATGCCTACGGCTTGCCAATTCTGTCCTATCGGATTAAAGACCTGGATGATGAAATTGAGCTGGACGACGATGCAGATGAATATAGCGTTGACAGCCAGCGCAGTTTACGTATGCGCCGGCTGGTCCAGCAGCAGCTGGTTCAGCACAGCGATGTACTGATGCAAATTGCCGAACATTTAAAACAGTCGGCACTGTTCTATGACAGCGAGCTGGCCTATCAGTACCGTATGCATCCGGGCTGGATTGATCCCAACCATCAGGAAGATGACAGTCTTGAACCTGAGCCGGTGCAACCTGTTATGCGTTTAAACCGGATTAATATTCATGTGGTGCTGGCAGAAGATTTGCTGCATTTGTGGAATGAAATGGACAGCCAGCAGATGATCATGGAGTTTATCCAGGATTTTCAGGTGATTCCGGAGCAGATTCATATCGAGCATCATTACTGGGGCAGTAAAAATGCCTATCAGGACTGGTTTGAATTGCTGGAACAGACCGCAGCACAAACCGAAGACGTATCACTAATTGTGCTGGTCGATTCTGAAATTGATCAGGACGTGATTGATGAAAAAACCTGGCTGACCGACCATTATTTACCGGCTGAATTTGTCTCTAGCTGTATTGTGGCCTCCACCGCGGTGCAGATTAACCAGTTAGAACCATTCAAAATGCTGCAGCTGGTGTTGAATGAAAAAAATATTGCCCATTACCTGCAGCAGCATCAGATGACAGAACTGGCGCAATTCGATCAGGAACAGCCTTTTGTGCTGATGCCGGATGATCCGACCCAGATTAAAGTCGTGAAGCAGATTGAACAGAGTTTTGCTGAGTCTCAAATCGAAACTCATCATTTTTTATATACAAAACAAAGTATTGGTCATACCCAACACTTATCGAAAGTGTTTTCTTTCATGTTGGGCATGCATCTTCCAGAGGGAATTATTTCCATGATTTACAGTACCGAACATCCGGCCACCCACGTACTTTTTATGCCGGTTTCCCATGAAACCCCACAGGGCTGATGTTGCAGTATCGCGCGAATTTTAGAACAACGAGAACAGTATGTTTTATACCATTTTAGGCTATGTCTGGCAGTATGTGACTAATCCGAAAGCGATTATTGCACTGTCTATTTTTGTGGCACTCATAGCATCTTATAACACCATTCCGCGCAATCTATTCTGGGCGCTGATGGCAGTGTATATTCTGGGTGTGGTCGGATACGGGATTTATGCCTTGATCCAGCGTTATCGTCATGAAAAGCAGGGCGAAGAGCTGGCCGAAGCCATCAGTAAAGACACCGAAGCTGAATACGGCAAGCAGAAAGATAAAGAAGAATTACAGCTGATTCAACAACAAATGAAAGAATCGATTCAGCTGATCCGCAAGTCTAAACTGGGCGATAAAAAGGGCAATGCGGCCTTATATGAATTGCCGTGGTATATGGTGATTGGTAACCCGGCCGCCGGAAAAAGTTCGGCGATTTATAACTCCGGTCTGAAATTTCCCTTTGAAGAAAGTCATCAGAAAATGGTGTCTGCCGGTTTAAGCGGTACCCGTAACTGTGACTGGTTCTTTTCCACCGAAGGGGTATTGCTGGATACAGCCGGGCGTTATTCGGTCTATTCCGAAGATCATTCTGAATGGCTCGGTTTTTTAGGTTTGCTGAAGAAAAACCGTTCTCAAGCGCCAATTAATGGCCTGATTGTAATTGTCAGCATTGCCGAGCTGGTCAGCCAGAGTCCGGAAAAATCAATTAAACTGGCTAAGAATTTACGTGCCCGGATTCAGGATTTAACCGAGCGTCTGGAAATTTATCCTCCGGTGTATCTGGTGTTTTCTAAAATGGACCTGATTGCCGGCTTTACCGAATTCTTTGAATGTTATGAAGTGAATGAGTTTGATCAGGTCTGGGGTGCAACCTTGCCCTATGATGCGGAATCTTCTCAAAATGCGGTCGAGCTGTTTGAAAAGCATTACGGCATTTTATATGACGGTTTAAAAGGCGTAAGTACTACCCATTTAAGCCGCCGCCATTCACAGAATATTTCTCCAAGTGTCATGACTTTCCCGCTGGAGTTCAAGAGCTTAAAGCCAGCGCTGAAAACCTTTATTGGTACCTTGTTTGAAGATAATCCGTACCAGTTTAAACCGGTATTCCGTGGCTTCTATTTCACCAGTGCCTTACAGGAAGGCACCATTGAAAGCCCGATGACCGAGCAGATTGCACAGGACTTTTTACTGACCAAGATTCCCAACAGTGAACATGGTGTGCCGACCCGTTCGGTTTCACAAAACCATGGTTACTTCCTGAAAGGGCTGTTTTCCGATGTGATTCTGAAAGACAAGAATCTGGTCAAACAGCATATTAATCCACTGCGTAAACGCCAGCGTTATATTGGCTTTATTGCCGCATTGTTTGGTGTGTCGATTATTCTGGGACTGTGGGTCTGGTCGTATCGCAATAACCAGCAGTTAATTGCCGAGGTGCAGCAAGACCTGAATAAAGTGGTGCAGATTGAGCAGCGCTCTGGCACCGAACTGGCCGGACAGCTTGAAGCCTTGCTGATTCTGCAAAACCGTATGTCACAGCTGGACAGTTTTGCTGAAGATCGTCCATTAAAATTTGGCTTTGGTTTATACCAGGGCAATGAGCTGCGTGAAAAGCTGAAGACTGAATATTTGCAAGGCGTGCAGCAGATTGTGCTGCAGCCGGCACAGCAAAACATGGCACAGTATCTGCAACGGGTAAAAGCCAATGAAGAAACCCTGAAGGCCAATCATGCCAATGTGGAAATCAAGCAGGTAGCCAATCAGCAGAAATATCTGGAGCCATCGGACAGTAATCCGCAAGATGCGTACAATGCACTGAAAGCCTACTTGATGATGAGCAATCCGGAATATCGTGAAGCTGGTCATTTAAGTGATCAGGTCACGCGTTTCTGGCGTCCGTGGTTAGATGCCAACCGGGGGAATTTGGCGCGCGGCCAAATGCTGAAAGATGCCGAGCAGATTTTATCTTATGCCATGACCCTAGCCAATGATGCCAAATTCCCGAATCTGGAAGCGGATACCTTGGTGGTTGATCAGTCACGTCAGGTGTTATTGTCTGTGGTGCGTGGTATGCCGGCACGTGATCGGGTCTATAACGAAATTAAAATGCGTGCAGCGGTACGTTTCCCGGCCTTAACCGTCAAACAGATGGTCGGTGAGAATAATCAGGCGGTGGTGCTGGGCAGTTATGCCTTACCGGGTGTATTTACCCAGAAAGCCTGGGCAGAATATGTCGAAACCGCCATTGATGAAGTCTCCAACCGGCCAACAGATTCTAAAGACTGGGTGTTAAACAGTACCCAGTCCGATGACCTGACCTTTAGTGGCAGCCCCGATCAGATCCGTAAACAGCTGACCGATCTGTACAAGCAGGAATATATTGCAGAATGGCGTAAATTCCTGGCTGGTGTGCACTATGCCAAAGGCAAGGAATTTAAACAGTCTGCGCAGAATATTGAAAAACTGGGTGAACCGGAAAATTCACCAATCCGTCAGATGATTACCCGGATTGCACAGGAAACCTCGTGGGATAATCCGGTGGTTCAGGCAGAACTAGCCGCACCGCAAAAAGGTTTTATTGCCTGGTTTAAACGTAAAGTGTTGAACCGCGATGAAGCGAAAATGGCGGAACAGGCCGTAGCCAGAGCACAAGGACCAATTTCCAAAGAATTCCAGATGTTCTATCAGCTGGTACGTAAGCGTGATGACCAACAGAACAAGTCTTTACTGGATGAGTATATGCAAGCGATTGCTCAGGTGCGCAGCAAGTTCAATGACCTGAAAAGTGCGGGCGATATTGGTCCATCGGCCATGACCTTGGTGAAACAGACCATCAATGATCAAAGTTCGGTGTTTAACAGTACCCAGAAACTGGTCGATGAGAAGATGACGGTGGGCTTAAATGAACGTGACCAGCAGCTATTACAAAAACTGTTGATCAGTCCATTAACGCATTCATTTGAAAGCCTGTTAATTCCGGCGCAGGATGAGATCAATAAACTCTGGACCATGCAGGCTTATCAGCCATTTAGCGCCAATTTAAGCAAAAAATATCCATTTAATTCCTCTGCGACCTTACAGGCGACCAGCAATGAAATTAGCCAGATTTTTGGTGAAAATGGCAGTATCGCCCGTTTTGTGAAAGAGCATTTAGATCCGCTGGTGATCCGTCGTGGCTATACCTTAACCTCAAAAACCTGGAAAGATTTAGGTATCAGCCTGAACCCGCAATTTGTGATGAATTTCCAGAGCTATGTCGCGCCTAGCAATGGCATGGCGACAGGTGAATTGTCTCAAACCGCGGCGCAAGCACCGGTGAATCAGTCCAACTTCCAGTTCTATCCATTACAGAATCCGCAATTACTGGCCTATACCATTGATATTGATGGGCAGCGTATGGTTTATGAAAATGGCATTCAGCAATGGGTGAATTTCGTCTGGCCAAATCCGGGTGCGATTCCGGGTGCGCGTATTACAGCGGTGGATTTAGAAGGTAAAACCCATACCGTCTTTGATGAACCGGGTGAGTACGGCATTAACCGTCTGATTGACACGGCTCAGCGTACCCAGCAAGGCGGCAGCTTTGAAATGGTCTGGAAAAGCAAGCAGGACCCGAATATTGCGGTGAAACTGAACTTCCGACTGATTAGCGGCAACTCGGGTAATATTGGCTCAAGCCGTGGCTATGCGGGTTTACAGCTGGTTGATCAGGTGGTTACCAATAAATCGGTACGTGTCGTGGCTGCGCAAACAGCACCGACACCTGCCACTGCACGCACCAATAGCACATCGCCTTTAAAAGGAATTGAAGGAGTACAGCCATGATCAGCCAGAACAGGCGAGTGGGAGAGCAGGGATGAATGAGCTGAAAACCCTGCCATTTTATTATGGTAAATGTCCGGCCCGAGGCGATTTTTTGAAAACCAAAGGCCAATCTTCACTGATTCAGGTACTGGATCAGTGGATTACTGAGGCGCTGGAAAAAGCGATGCAATCTCCAGAGTTTCAAAGCCGCTATACGCAGTTGCCATCACTGGATTTTTTCATTGCCAATCCGCAGGAATATAAATTTCTGGTGGCCAACTTAATTGCCAGCGAAGACAGTTCGGGACGACAGTTTCCGATGGTACTGAGCCATCTGTTAGATGTAGATGTCCCCCTGGAGCATTTGCTGTACGCACCGTATCGCTATAAACAGACCCTGATTGATCTGTTTCAGAAAAACCGGGTGCTCAAGTCGATTCGTGATCCTGAGATTTTGCTGGACAAGCTGGCCAAACTGAATAACCAGATTCAGGTGTTTGATGTGCATGAAAGTGCAGCATTTTATGAACATCATACGACACATTCTTTTGCCCAGTTGATGAAAATCAGCACCTATGAGCTGGCACAAAGCATGATTGGACTGGGATTATTGCTGCAACCGGTGATCCATCAAGGCACCAGTAAATTAAATAAAGTCCTGATTTTACCGATTAATAATCATGCCTATTGCTATGAAATTGCAGCATTTTGGGTCAGTCTGATTAGCCGTTTTGTCGCCAATCAGAACACAGAATTGCTGGTCGGTTTACTGCATTATGACAAACCCTTGCTGATTTTTGGCTTTCATGGCGCAGATATTCAGGCTTTAAGCGAAATTTTCACCCAAAACCTGGACAGTTCACATTGGGTCTCATTGGTCAATGCCAGCTGGATTGATCCGTATCTGGAGCAAAATGCAGGTTTGGCGGCGTTGGAACAGGCTTTATGTGAACGCCAGCTTAGCTTAAGCCAGGGAATCAAACTCTTTAGACAGACTTTTATAGATGGATAAAATGATTAAAAATCAATTAAATACATATAAAAAACAATGGCTGTCTGTACTCTTGTTCAGTGTTAGTAGCTGGGTATGTGCACAGCCGATTGTAGTTGAAGGCGTGGTCCCGAATGAAGCCAGCAAACAGGCCATCCTGACTAAAATGCACAGTGTGTATGGTGCGGACCAAGTCATTGATAAAATTCAGGTTAAATCGGTTGCTGCACCCAATGGCTGGAGCGAATCGGTCACACGAATGATCACGCCAGACCTAAAAAAAGTGAAGCAGGGTCAATTGTCGGTACGCGGTACGCAAATTGATTTAAATGGAAAAATGTCCAATCAAAATGATATCCAGCCAACCACAAATGCTTTTCAGGGCTTGGTACAGGCGCCATATCGTTTTAATGCACAGTTATCTGTAAATCAGGCCGAACAGAAAATTATTGATGATGCCTTAAAAAACCGGATTATTGAATTTGAATCTGGCAGTGCGGTTTTAGCCGCATCTGGGACAAAAATTCTTGATGAGATGGCGATTGCCTTAAATAAGGTTGGTGGCAAGCAGGTGAAAATTATTGGCCATACTGATAGCTCTGGTGATGCCAATAAAAACCTGATCTTAAGTAAAGAGCGTGCACAGGCGGTAAAAGATTATTTGATTGGCAAAAATATTCCTGCAGATAGTTTGAGTGTGGAAGGTTTAGGCGCCAACAAACCTGTGGCAGACAACTCAACAGCTGAGGGTCGTAAAAAGAACCGTCGTATTGAGTTTGAAGTGATTTAAGTGGTCATTAAAGGAATAAGAGCCATCTACAGGATGGCTTTTATTTAATATGCTATTGTTATTCCAAAGTAGAAATGTCCTACCTAATAACCAAATAGAAATGTCCTATATGGACATTTCCAAGTCAAGCACAGGATTTAGATTTCGCTGTTGAATTGCTGTTTTCTGTGCACGTCTGCTTG